>SHYC01000061.1 GCA_009693005.1 Dehalococcoidia bacterium
CAGATCTACCGGGCTGTGGAAAGGCTGTGGCAGTCCCCGTTGCTAGACCCTGAGACTAAACGAAAGGAGGTAGCCAGCGCCGCTCGGTAACATTCCTATATGAGTGAACTACTTCCCCCTCGGTAACATTCCTATATGAGTTGACACGACATCGGACATGAGAATAGAGGGGATGGGATGGGATGGCTATCGAACAGGGAGCCGCAGATACGGGCTAGCTTCGCGGCATCTCCGCGAGAGTCATTGTAAGCGTTTGCTCGTTACCATTGCGATTTACAGTAATTTCCACTTTATCACCTATCTTATGCTGCCTGATGAGGTCCTGAAGTTGCCGAACTGTAGTTATCTTCTGATTGTTCATTTGAACAATGATGTCGCCCGAATTGATTCCTGCTTTGCTGGCTGGCTGTCCCTGGGGGACGTCACTTACCAGTACACCCTCTGACAACTTGAGCTGTAGCTCGGAAACAACTCCTGGGGTGACCGTGACAGCCCCAATTCCTATCCAGGGCCATATCACTTTCCCATTCTTAACAAGTTGCTCAACGATTGGCCTAGCAGAAGAAATACTTATTGCAAAACCTATTCCCTGCCCTCTGGTATCTATGGCGGTGTTGATTCCTACAACTTCTCCTTGCAAGCTCACAAGCGGACCTCCGCTGTTTCCGGGATTTATAGCAGCGTCTGTCTGAATAAGGTCATGCAGGGTGTTCGAGCCGACACCGTTGCCGCCAGCAGAGATAGACCTTCCCAACGCTCCCACCACGCCAACTGTAACCGTAGGGCCGCCACTGAGTCCCAGCGCGTTACCTATCGCTATAACCCAGTCGCCTGCTCTAAGCCCGTCCGAGTTACCCAACGGCGCTGATGGCAAGTCTTTAGCGTTGTTGATCTTTATCACTGCAAGGTCTGTCACTCGGTCAGTGCCAATTACCTTGATATCGTCGAAAGTACGTCCGTCCGGAAGCGTGATTCTCATCTTACTTGCGTTTTCCACCACGTGGTTATTGGTGAGAACATAGCCTTTAGAATCGAATATCACACCGGAGCCGGCGCCTTGCTGCTGGACAGGCTGTGTGAAGAACCCAACGCCCAGCTCCTGTGTTGTAACCGATACCACCGCAGGCTCCACAGCCTTTACAATGTCCGCAACATTGGGAAGCTGTTGCGTACCAGGGTTATTGCCCCCGGAGGCCAGAGATGATGGGGTTGGGGTTGGATTGCTTGATGCCCTACTTCTATTACAACCGGAAGCAACAACTAAGCCAAATACGAGGGATAAGAGCAGGTATAATAGAGCAGGCTTCCTCAAGATACTAATCACAGACATAGGAGTTCTCCACGTACATTTCTACCTTGATGGTACGCCTATACAAGCCGCCACGTCAACGATTAGCATTGTTTCAGTAGCTTCTGTATTACTATTATGGGGCTTTGGCGCCGCCTCGCCCGGACAATAGTGAGTTCTTATTTGTCATGACTGGAAAAAAACTCTTGAACGTGGAGATAGAGCTTTGGGATGCCACCCGCAGCCCAATATCTGACGTGCGGATCCCCTGGGACGCCAAGGACCCCGTGCCATCCCGGGAAACATCAAGCCGCAGAATGTATTGGCCAATGTTGGATGGCGCCGTTATTGTTGCTGTTATGCTGGTAGTCTCGAACGGGGCAATGTCTTTTGGCAAAGAGGTGGTACCGTTTATCCCACTTTCAGAGTACGGAGACCCATCTTGTCGCAACCACGTATAATTGACAATCGAACGCCCGCTGCCGGAAGCCTTCAGAACCTCGGTGCCACTATTAGTGATGATCATGCTTAAGTTTGTTGTCGCTCCCTGTGCAACGGCTGACCTGGCTATTTTTGTGCTAACCCAGGCAACAGCGAAAGGCGGCGCGTTCTGCTTGACGCTTTGCTTAAGGCTGGGGAGTAATGAGTATAGGTACTGGCCAGGGCATGAGGTAGCGAAAGCGTCTTTGTGACCCGATATATTAGAATACGTCTTGCCATTTTTTACAAAACTGCCCAACGGGTTGATGCCGTGCTGCACCGATTTTTCGAGAGTCAGGGAACCTAAGGCGTTCATGACAGCACCAGGAGGCTTATCGGTGTCATCGTTTCCTATTATGCATATCCCTACGCTTCCTGTGTTAAAACCAAATGTATGCGCTGCAATTACGTTGGGGCCGCCATACCTGCCTTCGTAGATATTGCCGGACTTATCGATTAGAAAGTTGTAGCCAATGTCTCCCCACTTATTTGTTACGGTGTGATAGTAATATATAGCCCTAATTATCGCAGCTGGGTCTGCCCCGCCATCCGAAGTGGCCGAATGGTGAATGAATATGCTTTTCGCTGGAGAGTAAGTCGGCGGCCATATCATTCCCTCTTTACTGAATCTAACGGACTCGTTAGCGCCCCAACCTGAGCGCGGGATCACCGTATTGCGCGCTAGCGCAGATACTCCAAATTCGTTTCCCGCATCGTTTACAGCGTCTGCTGTCGTTGGGCCTTGCAGGGAGTTAATATAGGTAATGGTGACCTTTTCCCAAGGCGCCGCTTCTGGCTCAGACGAGCCGTCAACCTCCCGGCGGCCTTCAGGGACATCAGGCGTAAGAGAACCAACAACCATCTTCATTTGAAGATACTGTCCGGAGAGTATAGCCAAGTCTGTTGTATTGTGCTTTAAACCTCTAAACTGATCGATCTCCTCCATAGATATCCATGGAGACCATGCGCTGCTATCCTCGCTAGCTCTTACCATGATCAGCTGCTCGTTCCCTTCCGTAATTGGTCCGTCCCAGCTTGCGCCAACCGCGTTGAAGGGAAAGTCGGCTATTAGAACTGGAGAAACATAGGAGCGGCTTCCGGTGGATGATAAAACACCAAAAGACGGGCTAACGCCATCAGGAGGACCAGACCTTACTTCCAGCACATCGTCTTTCGACAGAGTCCAGTTGCCTGCCATTATCTGAGGCTCAGCAGCGCCCAACGCCGTATCTACCGAGGATATTTTCTCCAGCTTAGGTAAGATGAATACGGCGCCGCCTGCTAATACGGTGAGCTTCAAGAACTCGCGTCTATTAATCTTTGCCATACGATCACAGCCCAGTATCAGTCGATATATCGAACAACAGCACAACGTTACATTTACATGCTAAAGTGAAGCCGAACAGAGGCAGAGGGATATCGAACAAGGGAATTGGCCCTGAATGGTAATATACCTGATGGACTAAGCGTCCTTGTATAGAAGCAAACTGTATTGGTATAATCTGCCTGAAACGTTTCATTATACTTATTTCTAGTTACAACGATAGTATAGCTTCACTGGTTACAAGGTGAAAGGAATAAGCAGACATTAGCAGAAAATGTTATGACTTCTAGTAGTCACTACCAGCGCCTTGTAATCAAGTTAGGCTCGAACCTCTTGACGGCGGGAACAGACCGCCTTGATTTAGAGGTCATGGCCTCTCTGGTTGGACAGGTGGCAAAACTGCACGCGCGGGATGCAGAGGTTATCATAGTCTCCTCCGGCGCCGTGGCGGCAGGAAAACATAAATTGGGATTGACGCGCGAGCGCCGCGGCATACCCTTTAGGCAGGTGCTGGCGGCAGTTGGCCAGAGCCACCTGATGGACGCCTATGACCAGCTTTTCTCGTGGCACGGAATTATCGTCGCCCAGACCCTGCTTACAAAAACGGATCTGGCAGACCGCCAGGGGTACCTGAACGCCCGCAACACACTCCTGGCCCTGCTAGACCTAAAAGTTATCTCAATAGTAAACGAGAACGACGTGGTAGCAGTTGACGAGCTCCAGGGCACTACTTTTGGTGACAACGACAACCTCTCTGCCATGGTGGCTACCCTGGTCGATGCGGACGCTCTGATAATACTGACCGATATCGGGGGGCTTTATACCGCTGATCCAGCCCTGGACCCGTCAGCACGGCTTATCGAAACGGTAGACGGTGTGGACTCAGAGGTAGAAGCACAGGCCGGCCGCTCAAGCAGTAGCGGTAGAGGCACGGGAGGCATGGTAACCAAGCTTCAGGCCGCCAAAATAGCCACCTCCTTCGGGATCGAGACCTATATAGCAGGCGGACGGGAGCCAAACGTGCTCGTCCGGATAGCGGATGGAGAGAAAGTCGGAACTAAATTTACCGCGCACTCCAACAGGTTGGAGAGTCGGAAACG
Organism: Dehalococcoidia bacterium; assembly: GCA_009693005.1. Classification (GTDB taxonomy): domain Bacteria; phylum Chloroflexota; class Dehalococcoidia; order SHYD01; family SHYC01; genus SHYC01. The sequence continues at coordinate 4,193 of SHYC01000061.1, forward strand.
CTGGATGCTTAGCGGCCTCTCGCAGCGCGGCGCATTAATCGTGGATAAAGGCGCCGCGAGAGCCATTGTGGAGCAGCACCGCAGCTTGCTGCCGGCGGGAATAAGCAAAGTGTCCGGTGATTTTGGGCGCGGGGACGTAGTAGCGATCATGGGGCCGGACCAGGTCATCATCGCCTATGGTGTCGTGAATTACGGCTCGGTCGATGTGTCTTCCATTCGTGGGAAGCGTTCCAGTCAGATTCAAGAACTCCTTGGCTACCAATACGGCGAAGAAATCGTTCACCGAAACAACCTGGTGCTAAAGTAGCTCCGACTTATACCATATCATTGCGTTATATCGCCGTACCATACTGAGAGTCGACCGGCAAAACTGATGAGACCAGAAAAGGTATATCGCACACAAGCTATTGTCCTTAGACACAGCCGCCTTGGCGAGGCTGATAAAGTCCTTACGCTATATACTCCCTATCTGGGCAAGACCAGGGCTATCGCCAAAGGAATATTAAAGCCAGCCAGCCGGAAGGCCGGACATCTGGAAGTGCTAAGCCATTCCGCACTGTTGATAGCCAGAGGCAAGAACCTGGACATAGTGACCCAGGCACAGACCATCGACAGTTTCTCCTTAATACGAGACGATCTCGGCAAGACATTCGCGGGCTTTTACGCTTCCGAGATCGTCGACCGCTTTACGGAAGACGGGGTGTCCAGCTATCGGATCTACTGCCTGCTCCTCGACACGCTGCGCTGGATAAGTGACGCCGAAGAGTCTTCCATACCGCTGCGCTATTTGGAGCTTCATCTCCTGGAGATATCCGGTTACCGTCCGGAGCTAAGCCTGTGCCTCAGGTGTCGTCAGCCTCTGAAGGAGTCGACGAACCTCTTCAGCCCGGCTCTCGGCGGAGTTTTTTGCCCGGAGTGCGGGGAAGAGGGAACGTATTATGTCAGGATATCGGTCAATGCTCTAAAGTCCATGAGGTTCCTCCAGCGAAGCGGCGTTGAAGATGCCAGGAGACTAAATGTCCGAGACGCCCTGATGAACGAGATAGAGAGCATACTCAGAAGATACATTACCACCGTATTGGAGCGTGAAGTTCATTCCACAGCATTTCTGGAGCTAGCGAGGAAGCCCTAGATTGACTCGAAAAAATGCCTCCAAGTCAACGTTGCCTGAGGTTCTCAAAGCATGTCCTGAGCTTCGCCGAAGGGGCACCGCCCGCTCCTAGCTCGAGAACCTCACTACAGGTTTCGAGAGCCTCAAGGAACGGGCTAGACTCGCTTATTTTCAAAGATGCCATTATCTAAAAGCATGAATCTTCTGTCCTTGTTTGAGGGAATAACATGATCCCCATATCTGACACCGGCGTAAGCCGCCACCGCCTTCCCTATGTTAATGTCGCCCTGCTAGCCATAAATGCAATCGTATTCCTGTATGAGCTTACTCTGGGCGACAGAAGCCTCTTTCAGTTTTACATGGCTTATGGCGTCGTGCCCATCGAGTTGACCACCGGTCGTGACATTCCTCCGCTCGGCCCACCGGAGCTATGGATGAACATTTTTTCCTCTATGTTTATTCATGGTGGCTGGCTCCACTTCGGCGGCAATATGCTTTACCTCTGGGTCTTTGGAGACAACGTAGAGGATACCTTTTCCCACCTTGGCTATTTGGTTTTCTATCTATTCGCAGGGGTTGTGGCGACTCTTGCTCAGGTGTACACCAACCCTCTGTCTACTGTGCCTGCCATAGGCGCTAGTGGAGCGATAGCTGGGGTATTGGGCGCCTATTTGGTCCTCTTCCCCAAGGCCAAAGTAAACACGCTGATAATCCTATTCTACTTTGTACGGATGCAGCCCCTTCCTGCGATACTGGTCCTGGGGTTTTGGATAGTGACTCAGGTCTTTAGCGGCGTCGCGTCGTTGGGTGCGTCCACAGGGATTGCCTATTTTGCGCACATAGGTGGGTTCGTGGCAGGCGTTATCCTGGCAGTACCTCTTCGAGGGAGGGCGAAACGTGCGCCGACGAGATATTTGGAGGAGTAACTTTTAGATCTGATAGCCGGTAATGTCCGTTTCTATTTTAAATGATAAGAGAAAAGCCATATCATATCTTCCAGTATGCTCTCTTGCCCCTCGAACGCCGCAGGCGTAAACAGAAGCTCATAGCCTCTGATTCGGCCAAGATATGTGCCGCCTTCGTCCGATATAACGTATGACTCATCTCGAAAATCGCTGGTGAGCCTGTGTTTCTGTACTATCTCCTGGAGAGACTTCTGAAACTCTGAGCCTTGCAGCTCGATCTCGCCAACGCCTTTGTAATTACAGCGCACCGTCCCCATCGCGTAGTAGATCTCAGCGGCGCCTCCAAGCAAAGGAACAGATCGCCTGTCTTTGCTCTCAGCGTCCTTGTATGACTGATATTCTTTCCAAAAGCTATCTAGCCTGTGCTCGTGGTTCATAGTTATCACCTTCTTATAATAGGCGTCTGGTCTACAGTGAGCTAGTACTCAATCACCCGAAAACTGGCCGCTTGCGCACCTAAGTCTGGCGAATGTTTTGGGCATTATACTCTAATATCGAGAAAAGTAATACACATTAGACACAATCGCAATACATTTGTGAAATTTTTCCTTAACCGGAACTTCAACTCCTTTTAATCCCTCTTTTATCCCACCGTAACATTCCTCTTATAACATAGCCCATGTGAGCCGAGGATGTATTCTTATGCTGTCCCAGGACTTATCACGAATCGTATTGTCCAATAAGGAGGACTAATCTTCTATGAACGGTTCGACACAACGCGACGGTGGCTTTGAGGGTGAGAGCCGCGTTATTCCTGCAAACAGGATGGGCCGGAGAGAGTTCTTAAAGCTATTGGCCGCAGCAACAGTTGGGTCAGCCTTCCTCGCGGCGTGCGGACAGCCGGCAGTGCCGGCGCCGCCTGCACCCGCGAGTGGATTATCGGGAAAACCACAAGCTTCCAGCAGCGAGCTGATTAAGCTCGGCTTTATCGCACTCACTGATTGTGCTTCTCTAGTGATGACGGATGAGCTTGGCCTATTCAAAGAGTATGGACTGAATGTAGAGGTTGTAAAGCAGGCTTCGTGGGCCGGCACGCGAGACAATCTTCTTACGGGAGAGATACAGGGAGCGCACTGCCTGTTCGGGATGCCCTTCTCGGTGTACACCGGCGTGGGCGGGCAGGCAGGCAAAGAGCTGTACATCGCCATGACAATGAACAATAACGGACAGGCCATCACTCTGGCGAGCGACCAATTTGGTGGGAAGGTTGGCTTCAAAGATCTGAGGCAGGTGAAGGGCGCCGTTGATATGTTAAAAGCCAAAAAGGAAGTGACCTTCGCCATGACGTTCCCCGGCGGGACCCACGATATGTGGCTGCGCTACTGGATGGCCGCAGCGGGTGTCGATCAAAAGACAGTGAAGATCATCACGGTTCCGCCGCCGCAGATGGTGGCGAACATGAAGGTCGGTAACATGGACGGCTATTGTGTGGGCGAGCCCTGGGGTGGAGTAGCGGTTAAAGAGGGCATTGGCTTTACCCATATCACCACTCAGGATATCTGGAAGAACCACCCCGAAAAAGCGCTGGTCGTGAACCCGGAGTTCGCCGGCAAGCGTCGGGATGACCTCAAGCTGGTCATGCGGGCAATGCTGGAAGCCTCCAAGTTCATCGACGATCCGAAAAACAAGGCCCAGGTAGCTGGCGTCATTGGCAAGTCTGCTTACGTAAATGCAAGCGCCGACGTCATCGACGCACGGCTGGCCGGTAAGTATGACCTCGGAAGCAATCTGGGGCAGCAGGAATACACCGACGATACGATGCTCTTCCATAATAACGGCCTGGTCAACTTCCCACGCTCAAGCTACGCAGCCTGGTTCATGACCCAATACGCACGGTTTGGCTATATAAAAAGTCTGCCTGACGTGAAAGCTATCGCCAATAAGCTGATAATCCCTGGACTTTATCAGGAAGTCGCCAGGGAGATGAGCATTCCTATTCCTGATGATGATATGGCGCCCTTCACGATATCCCTGGATGGCGCGAAATTCGACCCGGCCGATCCGGCTGGTTATCTGAAGCAGTACGGAGGTATAGCATGATACAGGAACGCATTGGATACTTTCCACCCTCATTGGGCGTCAGACTACGGACTTCAGGAATAACGAAGGCTGTAAGGTCCTTCTCGCTGGGAGTAGTCTCGTTGATATGCAGCATCGCCCTCCTTGCGGCTTTTTGGGCCCTTGTGTCGGCGCTTTCCAAAAATGGACTGCCAGGGCCACTTGCAACCGCTCACGTTTTCTGGGAGCTCGTGCGGGAGCCATTCTACAATAACGGCCCAAACGATAAAGGTATTGGCCTGCAGCTTATCTTATCGTTACAGCGAGTGTTCACAGGGTTTGCCCTCGGATCGTTAGTAGCCATCCCGCTTGGCGTGTTACTCGGAAGTAGCCCTATGGCGCGGCGAATTTTGGACCCCATAGTCCAGATAATGCGTCCTGTCTCGCCCCTTGCCTGGTTCCCCATCGGGCTGGCGGTCTTCAAGGCGGCCGGCAGCGCCACCATATTCATGATTTTCATTACGTCCTTATGGCCGACAGTAATCAACACAGCGTTTGGGGTTGCCTCTATCCCAGAGACCTGTAAAAACGTCGCGATGGTGTTTCGGTTTTCACGATGGAGGTATCTGACCAGGGTGCTGCTGCCTTACAGTTTACCCCATATCTTTACGGGGCTGCGTCTCAGCATGGGGGTAGCCTGGCTGGTCATCGTGGCCGGAGAGATGCTTTCCGGCGGCACCGGTATCGGCTTCTTTGTCTGGGATAGTTGGAATGCTCTCAGCCTGGAACGGGTCATGTCTGCCGTGCTTATTATTGGCCTGGTCGGGCTGCTCCTAGATCGCGGATTTGCTTATGTGGCTCAACGCTTATCTTACGAGGAGGCTGCGTAATGACGTCGTATCTGGACTTACGGGATATAAACAAGACTTTTGATATAGACGGCTCGACCTACGTGGCCCTGGGCAGGGTCAACCTCCATATCCGCCGCGGAGAGTTCATCACCATCATCGGGCATTCCGGATGCGGCAAGTCTACGCTGCTCAACTTGATAGCCGGCCTTATCAAGCCCACGAGTGGCTCTATTACTCTGGAGGAGCAGCCGGTATCTGAGCCGGGGCCGGATCGCGGCATGGTGTTCCAGCACCACGGGCTGTTGCCGTGGCTCTCTATTTACGACAATGTATATCAAGCAGTAGCCGCCGTCTTCCCCGGACGGTCCAAAGCGGAGAAAGCTGAGGATGTCCAGCGGGTCATTCGGATGGTTGGCTTATGGGAGCATCGGAACAAAAAGCCCGGGCAGATCTCCGACGGCATGAAGCAGCGTACCGCTGTAGCACGGGCTTTTGCGATTCACCCCAAGGTGCTGCTCCTCGACGAGCCGTTTGGCGCCCTGGACGCCCTTATTAAGCCGACTTTGCACGACGCCCTGGTGGAGCTTTGGGGATCGGACGGACAGTCTGAAACTGTCTTCATGGTTACCCATGATATTGACGAGGCCATATACCTCTCTGACCGGATTGTGGTCATGACCAACGGCCCTCAAGCCACTATCGGAGAGATAGTCGATGTAGCTTTGCCGCGGCCGCGGGACAAGCGGGGCATACTTCACATGCCGGAATACATCGACCTGAAAGACCATCTACTGTATCTTCTCAGCACCAGCCAGTGGTCGGCCAGTCAGATAGACAAAGCCAGCTAAATAGCCTCATCATATTAATATGTCAATGGGAAGGCCGCTAGTGCACCGCACCTTGCACTGTCGGCCTTTCTTATTGGGCTAATGCAGCGACTAAGAAATACTTCTGAGACCATCGGCCGGACTCCGCAGGCCGAAGCGATCTCGCATCGACACGCAGAGTCCCTTTTTTGGCCCATTCATGTACCAGCCGCCGGCATCGGCGATTCCTCGGCAACTCGTACTCCGAAAAAATCCAGCATCACTCCAGGAAATATTCTTCCACTTAATATCCTTCGCTAATATTGGCAATCGCGGGCGTTAGGTGTAATATCTCCATGAATCTTTAATGCAGAGGAGGAGAAGAATCATGGTGCAACTAACGTCAAACGCGGTCAAGTATGAGAAGAAAGGCCGGGTAGCCTGGATTACGCTGAACCGCCCCGAGAATATGAACGCCCGCAATTCGGCGCTGGAGGTTGGCGTCCGTGAGACCTTTACCGAGGCCTCAAACGATGACGACGTCCTGGTTGTTATAATGACAGGGGAAGGCGGCCGTGCGTTTTGCGCCGGCGGCGACCTAAAGGAGAGGGCACAGAATGAGGCCGGGGGCGATCTGTTTACCCGCCCAACGACGGGCGGCTATCCGCTAAACTGCCCCAAGCCGGTTGTTGCCGCCATAGACGGCTACGCGCTTGCGGGCGGGATGCAGTTCGCCGCCCAGTGCGACGTTCGCATCGCCACTCAGAAGTCCCAGTTCGGGATGCCTGAGTCCCGCCGCAGCCTCACTCCCGTGGGTGGATGGGACACCCCTGAGCGATACTTCCCACTGGGAGAGGCCCTGTGGATGCTCCTCTCAGGTACGAATCAGATCACCGCAGACCGAGCTTACCAGCTGGGATTTGTGCAGTTCCTGGTGCCGGACCGTGCCGCACTATTCGAGAAGGCAGAATGGTGCGCCGAAGAGCTGATGATGGCAGCTCCGCTGGCAGTCAAGGCGCTCAAGTATGTTGCCGTCCACGCGCGCTTCTTCCCACCGGAGATTGCGAGAGAGTACGGCCGGAACCTGATGGACAAAGTGGCTTCTTCGGAGGACCGTCTGGAAGGCCCACGAGCTTTCGCAGAGAAGCGCCGCCCCAACTGGAGGATGCGGTAGGTCAGATTAGGCATCACAATTCAGAACCTAGTGGCAGAATAGTCCCACGCCAGATGCGTCACAGTGAGGAGATTCAGAGAAGCATCTCCTCACTGTGACGCATCTGGCGTGGGTATATTAACCACTGAAACAGCCGCGGGTTTCTTGGGCGGCAAGTGACAGGGAGGAGTGAACCGTGACCAACGAGAGACTTCAGCGTCGAATAGAGAGCCTCTTAGAAAAGGCGGATGAGGCCATTGAAAGGCTCGACTGGACGGTGGTCCGGGAGCGCGCCAAGGCCGCCCTTGCAATAGATCCACAGAACAACGACGCTCTGGCTTACCTG
>SHYC01000062.1 GCA_009693005.1 Dehalococcoidia bacterium
ATAGTAGAGATTCTACATCTGTCAATACGCCGGTCCCGAACTATACCAGGGCCCTGATTCCAGACCTTAAAGGACTGCGTCTGGGAGTACCCAAAGAATACTTCGTTGAAGGTGTTCAAGAGATAGTCGCCACAAAACTGAGGGACGCTATCTCGGTATTAGAGGCTCTTGGAGCAACGGTGGACTGGGATGTTTCTCTGCCTCACACCCCCTACGCCCTGGCCGTTTACTACATAATCGCTCCCTCAGAAGCATCGGCGAACTTGGCGCGCTATGACGGGGTAAAGTACGGCTTTTCGGCTCAGGCGGACAGTATGTGGGAGGCAATGGAAAAGACGCGGCAGCTCGGTTTTGGACCTGAGGTGAAGCGGCGGATAATGCTTGGGACGTATGCCTTGTCTGCCGGCTATTATGACGCCTACTACTTAAAGGCGCAGAAGGTCCGTACTCTGATACGCACCGAATTCGAGGAGACTTTCAAGAAGTATGACGCTCTTATTACTCCAACCACGCCTTCTGTACCCTTCCGCCTGGGTGAAAAAGTGGACGACCCGCTCCAAATGTACCTTAGCGACATCTGCACCATACCGATCAACATAGCCGGCATACCTGCCATATCGGTGCCCGCCGGCTTTGCAGATGGATTGCCGGTAGGAATGCAAATACTAGGCCCTGCCTTTGCCGAAGAGACAATAATTAGAATCGCGTACGCGTACGAGCAGGCTACAGAATGGCACAAGGCAAGGCCGGTACTGTCCTGATTTCCTATATGATAGTCGTTTATTAGGTTATCTGTTTCTAACATAAAGGTCCCTCACCAACATGGAGGCAGGGAGTAATGAAAGACATATTCAAACTTTTGGAAGAAGACGCCAGACGAACGCCGGAGCAATTAGCCGTGTTGGCCGGCCTCTCCGTGGGCGAAGTCGTATCGATCATTAAGAAAGCCGAGTCCGAAGGGGTCATCGTTGGCTACAAAGCGTTAGTAAACTGGGACAATGTCCCTGGCGAAGAAGGACAGGTTTGGGCGCTTATCGAGGTAAAGGTAGTCCCCCAACGTGGTGTTGGCTTTGACGGAATAGCTGAACGTATTAGTCGCTTCACAGAGGTAGACTCGCTGTACCTAGTGTCCGGCCAGTTTGATCTGGCGGTAATTGTAATTGGCAAGAGCTTTAATGAAGTGGGCGCTTTTGTCTCTAACAAACTAGCCACTATGGAAGGTGTCCAGGGCACTAATACGCATTATCTTCTCAAACGTTATAAGGACGATGGCCTCTGGCTGTTCAAAGGTGATGAATCCCAGCGTCTTCCCGTGAGTCCTTAACTAGCAAACAATCGTGTATGGGGGCTTGAGCCTCCACCCGGAAGGACGAAAAGAGCCAAGCGTAGCCCGTTCCTTGAGGTTCTCGAACCAGGAGCGGGCGGTGCCTTCGAGAACCTCAGACAACGCCTTCCGTGTTATTTCAGAGGAATCTTACTTTCGAAAATTCATGATCGGCGCGTACTATGCAGACTGGGCACATAGCAAAATCAGGTCGTAACCGCTCTTTGATCTCTCAGCGAGTTCGTGGTGTTTCACCCTCCGGCATAAGGAAGTTCTTCGACATCCTTGCGTCCATGGAAGGAGTGATCTCACTAGGGGTAGGAGAACCAGACTTCGTGACCCCGTGGAATATAAGAGAGGCGGCTATATCCTCAGTTGAAAAAGGCTATACGCACTACACCTCTAACTATGGGCTTTTGGAGCTCAGAGAAGAGGTCGCACGCTATCTGAAGAGACTTTACGGTGTGGAGTATGATCCCAAAACAGAGATATTGATAACCGTAGGCGTCAGCGAAGGGCTGGACCTGGCCATGAGAGCCCTGGTAGACCCAGGAGACGAGGTGCTGATCCCAGACCCTAGCTATGTAGCCTATTCTCCATTGGCAACTTTGGCGGGCGCGGCGGTGGTGCCCGTGCCCACTACGCTGGAGAACAATTTCAAGCTGATGCCGCACGACCTCGAGAGCAAGATTAGCGGCAGAAGTAAGGCGATAATCATGGGCTATCCTTGCAACCCGACTGGCGCCGTTATGAGCAGGGATGAGCTGCAGAAAGTTGCTGACCTGGCTCTGGAACACGGGTTGATAATAGCCTCGGACGAGATATACGCGCGTCTCGTATACGGGATCGAGCACACTTGTGTTGCCTCCTTGCCAGGGATGAGAGACAGTACTGTCCTACTCGGTGGTTTTTCCAAGGCATTTGCCATGACCGGGTGGCGTATTGGCTACGCCGCTGCGACAGAGGAGATCATAGAAGCAATGATGAAGGTCCACCAATATACGCTGATGTGCGCCCCAATTACAGGCCAGATGGCCGCCCTTGAGGCCCTGCGTTCAAAGGACGCTCTAGTAGATGAAATGCTTGAAGAGTATGATAGAAGACGCAAGGTGATCGTCAGAGGACTTAATGAGATGGGGCTGACGTGTTTCGAGCCGCAAGGGGCTTTCTACGCTTTCCCTTCTATTAAGATAACCGGACTGACATCCGATGAGTTCGCTCAGCAGCTTCTCGAAGAGGAGAAGGTCGCAGTTGTAGCGGGCTCGGCATTTGGACAATACGGCGAGGGCCACGTGCGTTGTTGTTACGCGACCTCAATGTCCGATCTTCAGGAGGCTGTCGAGAGGATAGGGCGCTTTGTAAAACGCCATAAAGTGTAGACCGGGATAGAATTTCTTACGGTGATAAAAGAGGGTTGGGATGCAAGATTATAATCCTTCTGAAGAGGTAGAACTAAGGCTTTACAGGGCCATGGTCCAGGATAGAGAAGACGGCAGTTATCTAGTGACGTTAAACACCTCCAGAGGGCCTATTCTGGGCGAGCTATATGTTAGCCAAGGCTCAAAAGGAGCGATACTCTGGAGCGCCTCCGGCAGGCCGGGGCCAAGCAATCCACGGCGTCCGGCAGTCTACTCGTCGCTGGCTCGCGAGCTAGCGGATGAGGGCATAACCTCCCTTAGACTCTTCTTCCGCACTCCAGGAGCTGAACCTGGGCCTTTCGAAGAATGCGTGTTGGACATACTTGGCGGAGTATCCTTTCTTAAGGGCGTAGGCGCGGCCAGGATCGCTGTAGTAGGCCATTCCTTTAGCGCCGCCGTTGCGATAAAGGCTGCAACACTCAGCGACAAGATCACCGGGGTAGCAGCCATAGCGAGCCAGCTATACGGAACATACGAAGTAGAACGTCTGGCTCCGCGGCCTCTCCTTCTAATCCACGGCTTGGATGATACCACAATAGACCACTTAGCCTCGCGCATGATCTTTGACAAGGCCGGTGACCCAAAAGAGGCGTTCTACGTGGAAGGAGCCGGCCACAGTTTTAGAGAGAAGCCGGATGAGATAAAGGAGATCCTGAGGCGCTGGCTTATCGAGCAGGTAGGGCCGGAAGCCTCGCAGGACACCTAATAGACTAATAGAAAGGCGCCCTGTAAACTCGAACACAATTCAAGTAACTCAGCACCCTCGCGGAGCAGTTAATCATGAAGATCTATAACCTCCCGATAATGCTACATGAGCCGAGCGATTACACCGAGGACAAGTATCTAGCTGAGGTCCCACTTCTTCCGGGATGCCGGGCTTGGGGCAATACAGCCTCACAAGCCATAGAAAATCTACCGAGTGTCGCTACAGCTTTTATCGAGTCCTACACAGAGCGGGGTGACAAACTGCCGATGGAAGTTGAGGCTGCGCCGCAAGACGTCTCCGGGCCCGCCGTTACCAGCGAAGTGATGGTGGTTGTAGCATGAGAGTCAGAGCCTATGAATTATCGTGAGCTAACCAGGAAGCTCAGGGTGCTGGGATGCGAGTTTGACCGCCAGGCTAAAGGCGATCATGAAATTTGGATAAGACCGACTGCTGGAGCCAGAACAACCATACCAAACTGGGGGAGCACGGACCTGCGCACTGGTGCACCCGGTGCCGTACCACGAGATCTCGGTATTACGAGAATCGAGCTTGACCACACATGAGTGCTGGAAATAGCGCAAGACTATCCATGGCTGGCGCCAACAACCAAATGGTCACCCGGAAGAGTCGAAATACGTCGAAGGCGCTGGTCACGTTCTATAGGGAAGTCGTACTATCTGCGGTATTGCCGCTCATGGAAGCAGCGACTCTCAGAAGGACAGGGGGAATTGGCCGGAGTGTCCGCGACTGTTCTTCTTGACTACATTTTCAGGCTGCTATATACTTTAGGACGCAATAAAGTATAAGAATTAGTTACTTTCAATGTTGTTTTAAGGAGGTAACCAACTTGGCAAACCAGGTGGGTAAAAGATATAGTTGCGGCAAGTGCAACTCAGAATTAATTGTGACTAAGGCCGGTGCAGGTGGGTTGAACTGCTGCGGTCAACCCATGCAATTAAAATAAACCCGTGCTGATACTAAATTATAGGTTGATAACCAGAAGGGAGAGCCAAAGTGGCAAATCAGCTAGGCAGAAGGTACGTGTGTGAAGCCTGTGGAACTGAGGTACTTTGCACAAAGGCCGGAGAAGGCGAAGTTGAGTGCGATGGTAAGGCGATGAACGTGCAGACGCCAAAGCCCTTACCCTCGTCGGACTAATATACCCCTACCGTCACCAGTACCGCAGTCAATTCAATATCCGGTTTCTAAGCGCCATTACTACTTATAGGGTGGCGCTTATTGTTTGGTGATCGGAACGCTGCCCCGCTTTTGAGACAGCAACTGCTGAACCCTGTCCTTGTCCTGCAGGGTCAGCATCTTAAGATACCACAGCACCTGGCAACTCTCCTCCAAGATGGAGGTCAAATAATACGCGTCCTCAAGAAGCTGACCGGTGGCAAAAATGCCGTGCCCTTTGCAAATTACGGCATTGTGATTTTTGATCGCATCTGCTACCTCTTTCACCATTTCCTTAGATTGAGGCGCCATACCGTCACCAAGTACCGGCACATAACCGAGTGAGCTTTCTCCCGTTGTATCCAAGGGTACAACGGCGTCATCAATGAGAGACAACGCCACTATTGTGGGAGGATGAGCGTGCACTATCGCCTGTGCCTGCGTGCTCTGATAGATTGCCCTATGAAAGGACAACTCGGGAGCAGCCGCCGGTGTAGCCCTGTCGTTGCGCTCCACGCCGGTCTCTATTAGGTCTTTTTCGGTCAAGTCGGCAAGCCTGCAACCCCTCCGAGTGATCACCAGACGGTCGCCAGTCCTAATACTCATGTTCCCGCTGTGTGAAGATGCCAAACCGCGGATAAAAAGATCATAGCCGATGCTTTGAAATTGACCAAGAAACATTTCGTCACCGTCCTTCGACTGTTAGTACAGAATTCGCTCCGAGGACTCAGTCCACCAACTATCCTCTCTTCTCCACAGGTATCTCTCCGACAACAGGCAGTCCGAGGGCGTCCTCCACTTCTGCTGCATCATAGAAGGTATTATCGATGTAATGCAAAAAGAATACCAACGCCATGCCCGCCACAATGGCAAGAATAATCCTGATCCCTAAGTTGAGGAGGCTTCTTGAGGATGTCGAAGGTTCGGAAATAGATGGCGGATCGATGATTCTTAGGGCATTCTGGTTCGGGTGTAGCTGAGAAAAGTAGCCGCTACCTTTCTTTTCTATTACTTTGGCCGCTGCCTCACTAACCGTCTTCGTCCTGTTCAGATCTCCGGATGTTACTAAAAGGGTGACCACACGGGCAGACCTATCTGAACGAGGCACGCTTTGAATACTAACGCCGTCCAGGCTGCCTCCCTCTAACTCACCCGCCACGTCATTTCTAAACGTTTGGCTCTTCAACACCTCAGCAAGATCGTCAGCCAAGAATTCGGAGCTGGACCAGGCATAGTATTTATCAAACCGAAAGAAGCTGTCGGCGCTCTGCTCGCTTGGAAGCGTGGCCAGCACTCTGATAGTAGCCGTATAGCTGCTATCGCCTCGGGCAGTCAGGGGAAGCCATAAGAGCGCTGACGTCGCCGTGATTGTAACGACAATCCAGAGGCGTCTGCTAAGGATTCTCCAAATCTGAAGCATCTCCATGAGCTACTTACCGTACTTCAGCATGACTCCACTACCCCAACTGTCGGGAAGCACCCGGTCTGTAACCTCCAACGCAACCGCCAGCATAACATTGGCCAATGTTTCAGTAACGGAGAAGCGGCTGACAAGCTTACTAAGGGCCACAACAAGCCTGAGAAGCCTGGACTGACGCTTATACTCGTTGTCATATAGCTGCGCCACTCGGTGGACATACATCAGCATTTTGTAGGCGCTCAACTCCTCAATTGGCTTAAATCCGGCTCTTCTAAACCGGGCCGTAGTAGCCGCCGGCGACTCAAGTCCCTCGTGCCCTTCCGGGCCGATGATATAACGCTGGTAAAGCTCCGGATATCCTTTGGCAAAGCGCGTCAGAGGATCGTCCCCCTCGGTTTCAATGTAGTGAAGACAGCAACCATCGGGCTTAAGGACACGGGAAATTTCTCGAATAACACTGTCCTTATGTTCCGGAGGAATGTGGCCTATCACGTCTGAGCTAACAATGATGTCGAAGCTATTAGAAGCAAATGGCAGTCTAGCCAGATCAGCCACCGCCACGTTAACATATATGCTGGACGCGCCCCTTAACGAGAGGCTCGAGAGGTCTACGCCGGTAACAGGGCCTGCGGTAGTAAATAGCTTCCATCCGCCTCCGCAGCCCAAGTCCAGCACGCTGCCTCTCTTCCCGTCCAGACCATTTATGAAAAACCTTTGTTTTCTGATTAGCCAGTTGCGTATAGAGCCGGCAGACATATCAGGCTCCGGCCACATTCCCTCATAAAAGTCCGGCCGTTCCATGTCGAACACGGTGACGCCGTGACGCACACCGCGCTTAAGGTAGGTACTCGTCTGTTCGGGGTCTTTCGATGATCCTTCCATCGGGCCTATAGTAACATATATGAAAAACCAGTAGCAAAAGCAAGTCCCGCAAGATTGGGCATGCGCAGGGCGGTATTCTGTTTGGCCGTAAGATGTAACTAGGGCTACAGCCCAGGGCATAAGGTCAGTATACTAGAATAATGATGGGGAGTTCAGAGGGGCTGGCCCCTTTGACAGGGGTTGCAGGGGGTGTCCCCCTGACTCTTATCCCGAAGGGGTACCTTGCCTGTCCTGAGCCTGCCGAAGGGAACCCCCTTTCAGGGGGTTTGGGGGCAAGAACACCTTCACCAAGTGCTGATTCAAGATAATGACTTTGATAGAAGCGTAAAGTTGTTAGACATTTGGATATCCTTATATGCAACGCCAACATCATAACCATGGACCACCAGACTCCCAGAGCGCGCGCTCTAAAAATATCGGAGGGAAGGGTCCTTTGGGTAGACCAGATGCCCCACCCCCATTCCAATGCTGACATAGTTATTGATTGCCACGGACAGACTGTGCTCCCCGGATTCCACGACGCCCATATTCACCTCCTGGCTTATGCCGGCAGCCTCACCGGAGTAGACTGCTCTCCGGATGCAGTCTCAGACATCCATGGCATACAGCAGGCGATCGGTCGCCGGGCACAGGAGACGCCAAGAGGCTCGTGGATCAAGGCTTGGGCGTATAACGATTTCTATCTTAGAGACAAACGCCACCCCAATAGACACGATCTGGATGCTGCAGCGGTGTACCACCCGGTGCGACTGGTCCACCGGTCGGGTCATGCCAGCGTCCTCAATAGCCTGGGCATGGCTCTTCTTGGGATCACCACCGAAACCGCCGAGCCTCCGGGGGGGATGATACAACGAGATCTCAACACCGGAGAGCCTACAGGTCTCCTTTTCGAGATGGACCGCTGGCTCAACGAGAGAATTCCGCGCCCCGGCTACGACGAAATAGCGTCCAGCGTTCAGCGCGCCACGCAGCTACTTTCCTCGCGAGGAATAACGCACATCCAGGATGCCTCGCCCAGCAACGGCCCCGAGCAGTGGGCGCTATTTCAGTCCCTGCAAAACGACGGGATGATACCCCAACACGTGACTATGATGGCAGGCAGCGATGGGATGAGGGGAATGCTGGAGACGGGCCGGTCTCCTTACGGTGGCTCACCCAGACTGCGCCTGGGTCCATTAAAGGTCGTCCTCGACCGCACGACGGGGCGCAGCTATCCACCGAAGGAAGAACTTGTCCGAGAAATACGGTGGGCCAATGAACACGGCATCCAGATGGCCGTACACGCGGTTGAGCTGGAGACCGTGGAACTGGCGGTCGAAGCCTTTGAGACGGCACAGAACAGCCGGTCACTGCCAGGCCTCCGCCACCGGATCGAGCACGCGTCCCTGTGCATACCGGACCTCGCCCGCAGAATGGCCAGACTTGGACTTATGGTGGGCACACAACCCTCCTTCCTATATCACAGCGGGGACCGATATCTCGCCCAGGTGGAGCACGTTACCCATCTGTACCCGCTGCGCACTCTGGAAGAAGCAGGGGTAGTATGCGCCTTCGGCTCAGACGCCCCAGTCGTAACTCCGGACCCCCTAAACGGCCTCTTCTCCGCGGTCACCCGGCGCACGAGCGGCCAAAACGTCGTCAATCCATTGGAAAGCATCAGCATCCGGAGCGCTCTGGAGATGTACACACGTAGCGCCGCCTTCTCCGCTCACCTGGAGCGGGACAGCGGCTCAATAACTTCAGGCAAGCGAGCCGACCTTGTAGTGCTGGA
Organism: Dehalococcoidia bacterium; assembly: GCA_009693005.1. Classification (GTDB taxonomy): domain Bacteria; phylum Chloroflexota; class Dehalococcoidia; order SHYD01; family SHYC01; genus SHYC01. The sequence continues at coordinate 8,698 of SHYC01000062.1, forward strand.
CAGAGACCCCAAAACAATCTCGCCTTTTGAGCTTATGTCAACCAAAGTGGTCATGACCATAATAGACGGCAAGATCGAGTATGAAGCTGTTTAGCGTACCCTCACCCAGAAGGGAGAAGGAACCCGATCTACCCCTCTTTACTAAGGGGAGTCCGGAGGGCGCTAGCCCCCTTCGACCAAGCTCAGGACATGCTTTGGCAGGGGGATTGGCGGATGTGCCCTCATATTAATTATCCCGAAGGGATACCTTCCCTGCCCTGAGCGGTGTCCTGAGGCTCTCGAAGGGCTTGCCGTAGGGAACCCCCTTTTAGGGGTTTTGGCGGTCAGAACACTAACCTCATGAGTCGGGTTTTAGAGACAAACTATATCTAGCGTAGCTACAAGCTCATATACCATATCTTGTGGTCTCCACTCCTTGATTGCCCGCCCCCCCTGATGTATACTTGACTAAAATTGCCAGAGGCTAACTATGCGGGTATCGTGTTCTCAAGAGAATCTTAGTAAGGGGCTGGGCATCGTTGGGCGTGCTGTAGCCACCAGGACCACACTTCCCATCACCGGAAACGTAATGCTATCGGCTGAAGAGTCCAGGCTCAAGCTCTCCGCGACCAATCTGGAGGTCTACATAAGCTGCTGGGTCCCCGCCACGGTGGAGGAAGAGGGCGCAATAACGGTCCCGGCGCGGCTCCTGACCGAACTCGTCGCCTCCCTGCCCAATCAGCTTATAGACATGAACCTGCAGCCCGACGGCAAGCTCCTGGAGTTGACCTGCGCCCGCAACACCGCGAAGCTGGGCGGACTGCCGGCCGCCGACTTCCCGGCGACTCCCTCCTTTTCCGACGGCGCCATCACTTCTATCGATCCCAAGGTCCTGCACTCGGCCATAAGCCGCGTCGCCTTCGCCGCGGCCACCGACGAGTCCCGTCCCGTGCTGACCGGCGTATTAATACAGTTGGATGAGGGTGGTATGACCCTGGCCGCGGCCGATGGTTTCCGCCTCGCGGTGCAGCGTACGCCCATAATGGAGCCTGTTGCCGCCGGCATGAGCATAATTGTGCCCTCCCGCAGCCTATCGGAGCTGAGCCGCCTTCTGACGGACGAGACAGACCCAGTGCAGATGATGGTAAGCTCCAATCACAACCAGGTCTTCTTCCACCTCAAGAACGCCGACATGATATCTCAGCTCATGCCGGGCACCTTTCCCAACTACAGCCAGTTGATCCCCAAAGAGCACAGCACGAGAGCGGTGGTCGGCCTGGCGGAACTAAAGCGGGCCATAAGGACCGCCTCCATCTTCGCCAGAGACGGCAGCGGGATCATCCGCCTCCAGGTGGAGAACGGCGGCGAGAGCAAGCTGATAATCTCCTCCCGCGCCGAGGAGATCGGCGAGCACGAGGGCCAGCTCGACGTAACGGTGGAGGGCGAGCCGATGAAGATTGCCTTCAACAACCGCTACCTCGGCGAAGTCCTCAACGTCCTGGACTGCAAAGAAGTAGCCTTAGAGACCACCACCCCCTCCAGCCCCGGCGTCATCAAGCCCGTGGACTCCGAAGATTACACCCACGTGGTGATGCCCATGTTCGTTCAATGGTGACAAAATCTTGAACGGATTTGTCTTGCTTTGACTGGATTGAAGTGGGAATTACGCCTTCGATAAATACTTGATCGTTGGAGGCCCGAATCTGCACTTGCAGGGCCTCCAAGATCAGGGCCATGTCGTCTTCTGTTGCTAAGAGTACCCATTGTCGCAGCCGTGTGAGCGCCTCCGGTAACTCACGCTCTAAACGTTCCAGGTCAATCATGTTTGGCCCTTTAGCCTCTAGAACTTGGCGCTCATTCTCCAAACGTTGCCGCTGAGCGCTTAGCCTCCTGCTCTCGCCTTCGAGAATATCGTCAGGAAGCATTCCGGCAGTATAAAGTCTAGCTAAACGCCTCTGTTCCGCCTCGACCGCGTTCAACTTTCGCTGCAGCTCCGTTTTCCGAACTGCTTCGCCATCGTCACCATTCAAACGCCGGGCTTCTGAAAGCAGGACTCTAGGCTCAGACAACACTCTAGCTAATTCACATAAGACCGTCTGCTCCAATGTTTCAACAGAAATATACCTAGAGTCACACGAGCCTTGTGCATATCCTGAGTAGGTGCGTCTACACCGATAGTATCGGTACCGTCCCTTGGCGAGTGCGTGCCCTACCATTGGTGTTCCACAAGACAGACAGCGGATATGTCCTCGTAGACGGTAAACCCCTGATGGCTTCCTCGCTAAACGCCGATATGGGTCATTAAGGATAGCCTGAGCCTTGGCGTATATATCACTCGTCACAATGGGAGGTGTCGCGCCGTGAATCTCAATCCATTCGGACTCATCCCTAAATTGAACTTGTCTTCGTTTCTTCCCGGAGTGCGGATCCCGGGTGAACTGCACCTGAGTTCTTCGATACACGGTGCGACCAGTATAGGTATCGTTATCTAGGATACGTCGCACAGTTAGTGGATGCCATCGGCCACCGCCTAGCGCCTGGAGGCCCTCCCGATTCAATTCTTCAGCAATGCCGTGGCAACTTGTCCCGCTATAGAATAGCTCGAAGATTCGTTGCACTATCGGCGCTTGCATAGAGTTAAGCTCTCTCATGCCTGTCGTGGCGTTGTAAGTGTAACCATAGCATCCTTTCCCTGTCCCTTGAGGGATGCGCCCGGATTTAGCTCTCTCTACTTTACCC
>SHYC01000063.1 GCA_009693005.1 Dehalococcoidia bacterium
CGGTCTTTATTTCGGCGTAGGCAACATCGCGGTCCAGTATGTTGTCGTTAGTCTCGTAGACTATCTTCTTGCCGCCCTCTCCAAGAAAACGCTTCACCACGTAGCGGCCGTTGACGAAGGAGGTGGGGGATATGCGGGGTGGCTCGGGGCTTGGTGTATTCGCAGGTGTCTCGGATGTCGAAGGCTCGCCCTGGGAGATTGCATCCTGGGCTTTAGAGGCAGACTTCAGCGCCAGGTTTCGCTCTGCCGCAGCCAGATATGTCAGGGCTTCCTGGTTCTCAGAGTCCAGTCCCAACACCCCATGGGCGTGCTCCCGCACGCGCTCCCAGTCCAACTGGGCAGCCGCCTCGTCGGTTTCATCGAGAAAACGCTCTATGCGGCGCTGGATGCGTTCGCTTGTCATCTATCTTACTCCTATAGCCTTACGGCCATGGGCAATCCCAAGACTCCTTAAGCCAGCCTGAGGTTCGCTGAATTAGCAGGATCATAATCTCACCCATCGGAGATGTCAATTGCTGCTCTTGGGGACCTTCACACTTATTGGCGTAGAACCTATTCAGTCCGAGACTGTTTAGTAACCACCATCCGAGCCGACGTTTGCTGAGGCTCTCGAAGCGGGCGGTGGCGTTGCCTTCGAGAGCCTCAGGCAACGCCACAAATGGTTGCGAAACACTCTCTTATTCCATTCCTGAAGTTTACAAGTAGCCAACCAATTGCTATCCTAAGGTAGAGAGCCGAGCATGATCCCCGGCGGGGGTCGCAATTTGGCTCCAGGTTCTGTCGCCTAAAACGCAGGATACGTCCCTGCGATTTTATTTTTCATACCTTTCTTTCTGTTCGACCCTTCATCCAAAATGATCTACTCTCCCTTCTTCAGCAGCCAGTACTCCAGGCTGTCCACCAGCGCCAGCCAGCTCGCCTCCATGATGTTGGCCGAGCTGCCTACAGTCCACCAGGTGTCCACCCCGTCGCCGGACTCGATGAGCACCCTGACTTGAGAGCCGGTGCCCTCGTTTCCTTCCAGGATCCTCACTTTGTAGTCCAGGAGCTTGATCACGCTCAGGCTGGGGTAGAACTCCAGAAGGGCCTTGCGAAGGGCGTTGTCCAAAGCGTTGACCGGGCCGTTGCCCTCGGCGGCGGTGTGCAGCACCGTATCGCCTACTCTGACTTTAACCGTCGCTTCAGAGAGGATCTCCTCGCCATTGCCTAAAGCCGAGGGCCGGCGGTGCTTCTCTACCAACACGATGAAATCAACCAGCTCAAAGGGCCTGCGGTACTCCTTTTTTGCGCGACGCACCAGCAACTCAAAGGATGCCTCTGCGCCGTCGTACTGGAAGCCCAGGTTCTCCATCTGCTTCACTCGCTCCAGCACATCGAGTACCTCCGGCCCCTCCATGGTCATGTCGATGCCAAGCTCTCTCGCTTTCTGCACTATGTTTGCCCGTCCGGACAGCTCAGACACCAGGATGCGCTTGTGGTTGCCCACCAGGTCGGGGCTGATGTGTTGATAGCTGTCCTCCAGCTTACCCAACGCAGAGACGTGAAGCCCAGCTTTGTGCGTGAAAGCGCTGCTTCCAACGAAGGGCTGATGCAGGTTAGGGCTAAGGTTTGCGGTCTCCGTGACAAAGTTTGATATCTCAGTAAGCCGGGCGAGCTGCTCGTCCGTGATGCAGTCTACGCCGTATTTCAGCTTCAGAAGAGCTATTATTGAACAGAGATTTGCGTTGCCGCAGCGCTCTCCGTAGCCGTTAACGGTGCCCTGCACCTGCACGGCACCGGCTTCAAGAGCCGCGACGGAGTTAGCCACCGCGAGATCGCAGTCGTTGTGTACGTGTATGCCCAACGGCGCAGTAGTATTCGCCTTCACCACCCTGACTATCTCCGTGATCTCCGAAGTAACCGCTCCGCCGTTTGTATCGCACAGCACCAGGCACTCGGCGCCTGCCTCTTCGGCGGCCCGAAGACACTGCAAGGCGTAGCCTGGATTGGCCTTGTAGCCGTCGAAGAAGTGCTCCGCATCGAGAAAGACCGTGCGACCATGCTCTTTCAGGTATCTTACTGAGTCGGAAATCATGCGCAGGTTCTCTTCCAGAGTGGTCTCCAGGACGTGGGTCACGTGGATGTCCCAGCTTTTGGCCACCAGACACACGTGGCTTGTGCCGGCTTCTACGAGGGCGCGAATACTGGGGTCATCCGCAACCGCAATACTGGCGCGACGGGTGCTGGCGAAGGCTACCAGCACCGCGTTCTTGAACTGCACACCCTTGGCTCTTTCAAAAAATGCCGCATCTTTTGGGTTGGACCCCGGCCATCCACCCTCTATGTAGTGGACGCCCAGTTCATCCAGCTTGAGAGCTATCTTGAGCTTATCCTCCGCGGTATAGGATATGCCCTCCATCTGGGCCCCGTCGCGCAGTGTTGTGTCGTATAGGTAGACCTGCTTCATAGAATGTCCCCTGTGCCTATTACCATTGGCTCCCTTGCAGCATCATGAAGTTGGGGTCAAAGACCTGGACCCGGTTATTGCCACTGTCATTCACGTAGATATGGCCTGCGGCATCTATTGCCAGGCTCTCCGGCAGCTGGAATTGATCGCCTGAACTGCCCTTAGTCCCCCAATTGTAGAGGAAACTCCCCTGTGTATCAAAGACCTGAATCCGGTCGTTGCCGCTATCTGCTACGAAGACGCGGCCTGCCGCATCCGCGGTAACACCCATTGGGTACTGGAACTGTCCATCATTTGACCCTGAGCCGCCCCACGCGTCGAGGAAACCGCCGTGTCCGTCGAAGAGCTGAATACGATGGTTCCCGCTATCGGCCACATAAACGCGGCCTGACGTGTCGACAGCGACGTTCCTGGGAGTGCGGAACTGTCCGTCGCCGCTTCCCAGGATGCCCCAATTATGCAGAAAGCCCCCCTGTAAGTCGAAGACTTGGATGCGGTCGTTGCCGCTGTCGGCTATGTACACGCGGCCCTCAGAATCCAAAGCCATGCCCTCGGCGAGGTAGAACTGACCGTCGCCGTTCCCCTGGCTGCCCCACGCCCGGAGAAATCCGCCATCAGTGTCGAAGACCTGAATGCGGCTGTTTCCGGAGTCCATCACGTAGACTTGGCCAGCCGTGTCCAATGCGATGCCTAGAGGATACTGGAACTGGCCGTCCTCGCTGCCCTCCGTTCCCCAGGCCCCGGCCAAATCTCCATGCGCGTCAAACACCAGGACGCGGTGGCTGTGAGAGTCTGTCACATAGACCCGGCCGGCTCTGTCGACAGCAATGCCAAAAGGTGCATTCAGTTGCCCGTTGAGGGTAGTCCCAAAGGATTTTACCAAGTGGTGGTGCTGTCCCGTGTTGGTCGCAGTTGTCGGAGGAAGAGAGACAGGAAGAGCCGCGATCAAGAGCAGGAATAAACCCACGATCAGCAGCAGGGCCGTCCTATAGGGCATGCTGTTTCCTTAAAAAGCAGCGGTGTTAGTCATTGGCATCGAATCGGCGTTTACTTGGCGACCTCTGCTGCGATAAGGTCTCCCATCTCAACGGTGTTTACAACTTTGTCCCCCTGGACAGCGATGTCAACGGTGCGGTGGCCGGCGTTCAGCACGCGCTTAACGGCGTCCTCGATTACGTCAGCTTCTCTTGGTAGGCCAAGAGAGTATCGGAGCATGAGGGCTGTGGAAAGCACCGCTGCTATGGGATTGGCCTTTTTCTGTCCTGCGATGTCCGGGGCGGTGCCGTGGATTGGCTCATACATTCCAAAAGTGCCGCGTCGGGTGCGGCGTGTTCCCAGACTGGCAGAGGTCAACATGCCCATTGATCCAGCCAGGACCGATGCCTCATCGGTCAGGATATCACCGAACATGTTTTCGGTCACGATCACGTCGAATGAAGCGGGGCGCTGTATCAGGCGCATCGCCGCAGTGTCCACAAGGACATGCTCCACCTGGACGTCCGGGTACTCCGGGGCTATCTCGTTGACCACCTGACGCCACAACCGCGAGGTCTCGACCACATTGGCCTTGTCTACGGACGCCAGCCTCTTCTTGCGTCCTCTGGCAAGCTCAAATCCTACTCTGACAACCCGGGCTATCTCACCTTCCGAGTAGGCCATTGTGTCCACCGCTCGCCGTCCTCTGGATGTTGTCCAGGTTTTTTGTGGTTTGCCGAAGTATAGGCCGCCGGTCAGCTCTCTGATTACTACCAAGTCAACCCCTTCTAAAATCTCTTTCTTCAGAGGACTTGCATCCATCAAGAAAGGCATCACTTCTACTGGCCGAAGGTTCGCGAAAAGCTGTAGGCCCTTTCTTAGGCCCAGTATGGCTTGCTCCGGCCTTACTTTGGAGGTAGGGTCATCCCACTTCGGCCCGCCAACCGCGCCAAACAGCACTGCATCTGACTTTTTGCACATCTCCAGCACACCATCAGGAAGGGCCACGCCATATTTGTCTATCGCGGCGCCACCTACAATGGCCTCCTGAAACTGGAAATTATAACCGAACCGTTTGCCCAGGGATTCGAGTACCTTGGTAGCCTCCGTGATAACTTCCGGGCCGATGCCGTCTCCGGGCAGTAGAGCGATCCTGAAATCGGTCATTGCACAAGCTCCATCAAAAAGTTTTTGTATATGTCAGGCAGATCGTCCATGCCCGCCATCACTGCCGCCGCATAGGACGAACCCATCAATCATTTTCAAGCGGTTTGTTTACAGCCCTCTGGTGCGGTCTAAATAGTATAGACCTTCAGTGGTTAGATTGGTAACCGTCCAGTCCTGGTCTTCGCTTCGGGTAAGCTCAATGAAGCCCTTATTGGCGAGCCCATCAAGCTCATGGTTTATCTCTGACCATTCAAGCTCGAGAAGCATAGCGAAGTCTCTGGTCTTGGGAGGTCTCGGATTATGAGCGCGCTCCCGGTGCCTTATTAGCCTTAACATCTGCAAGCTAAGATTCATCTACTTACCTTAATCTGTAGGCGGTCCGTCCGAACGGAGTGTATCATGTATTTTCCAGTTAGTTCAAAGCCCCTCACCGAGAGGGGCTTTGGGTATTCGGTGCTTTTTGTTCGCTAGCCTGGCGAGAGCTTGTCAAAAGGCTCGTGGTTCCTTTCGAGCCGTGCCTTGAGCTTTCAAGGGAGCGGGCGGTGCCCCTTCGACGAAGCTCAGGCAACGCCGACCTGTTGTCTATTTCGAGTCAATTATTGGGACACCGCTTCGCGCTTTTTGACTGATACTAGGCGGTTTATGGCGTTTATATATGCCTTAGCGCTGGCCACTATTATATCTGTGCTCGTGCCGCGGCCGGTGTAGGTCTGGTCGCCGCTGCGGATCCTGATAGTGACCTCGCCAAGGGCCTCGGTGCTTTCGGTGATCGATTTAACGCTGAACTCCTCGAGGACATTCGGTATCGACAGCAGCTGGCTGATGGCTTTGTAGACGGCGTCTACCGGCCCATCTCCTATCGCCGCCGCGGAGATTATAGTGTCGTCCGGCGTTCGTAGTCGAACAGATGCGGTGGGAACCCCAGGCTCTCCGCAGACTACCTGGATCTGCTCCAGCTTGTAGGCCTCATCCACCACTCGCATCTCGTCGGCTACCAACGCCTCCAGATCTCTGTCTGTGACCACCTTTTTCTTGTTGGCCAGGTCCTTGAAGGAGTTATATACCTTGGTAAACTCATCATCACCCAGCTCGTAGCCTAGCTCTTTGATCTTGCTCCTAAATCCGGCGCGGCCGCTGGTCTTGCCCAGATATACGGTTGTGCCGGTCAATCCGACATCTTTGGGGTCCATTATTTCGTAGGTCGTGCGCTCCTTTAGGATGCCGTCCTGATGTATGCCGGACTCATGTCGGAAGGCATTGGCCCCCACGATGGACTTGTTGGGCTGTACCACCAGACCGGTGATGTCGCTGACCAGACGACTCGTGCGGATCAACTGCCTGGTATCGATATTGGTGTCAACCCCGAAATAGTCCGCCCTCGTCTTCAGCACCATGATCACCTCTTCCAGCGAGGCATTGCCGGCCCTTTCACCAAGGCCGTTGATACAGCCTTCCACCTGTCTGGCGCCGGCCCTAACGGCGGCCAGGCTGTTGGCCACGGCAAGTCCCAGGTCGTTATGGCAGTGGACGCTTACCACCGCTTTGTGGATAGAGGGCACGTTCTCAAAGACGCTGCGAATCAGCTTCTCAAACTCCTCCGGCGTCGCGTATCCCACGGTGTCCGGAATGTTGACGGTGGTTGCTCCGGCCTGGATGGTGGCTTCGAGCAGCTCGTACAGGTACTGAGGGTCGGTCCTGGTGGCGTCCATCGGTGAAAACTCCACGTCATCACAGTGGCTCTTGGCCCGCTTGACGCCGTTGACCGCCATGTTCATTATTTCTTCTTTGTTCTTGTGAAGCATGTGCATCATGTGTATATCAGAGGTGGACAGGAAGACGTGGATCCTTGCGCGCGCAGCCTGCTTCAGCGCCTCCCATGCAGCATCGATGTCGCCGGGAACCGCGCGGGCCAGGGCGCAGATTATGGGAGAGCGGACCTCCTGGGCTACTCTGGCTACCGCGTCTATCTCATACTGAGAGTTGGCGGGGAAACCAGCCTCTATAACGTCTACACCGAGCCGCTCCAGTTGTGCCCCTATCTCCAGCTTATCGTCGGCATTCATGGTTGCGCCGGGAGACTGCTCGCCATCCCGCATAGTGGTGTCGAATATTATTACTTTATCCATTTTGTTGGTCGTACGCTCCTTTTAGCTTCTTATTGACTTGGCACCACGGGCTTTAGCCCGTGGCATCCAAGCACTCATGCTCCAGGCCTTATCCTGGAGTACCGTCGCTAAGAAGCTTGGAGCGCCACGTAGTCCACCGGCCGCACTTTATCATTAGGTGCCGGTGCCGATGGCGCTACGCTGATATCCTCCCCTATTACCTTGAAGTACACTATTTGTGCTCCTTGTTATGTTGTCTGAAGTCTGTCGCTCTTCACAACCGGCGGAAGCCCGTGGTATCCCGGATCTGATGCCCAAGGCTTCAGCCTGTGGTGCGCTCTTTCTTTCCTGAGCCCTCTTCAGCCTTGCATAAAGTTTTGCTTATATGTCGTAAACCTTTAATTGCATCCCTAGCATGGTCTTGGATGTGCTTTAGCTCCATTTCCAAGTCTACAATCTCCCCGAGCAAGTCGTCTGAAGATGGACTCTTCAGTTTGGCTATGTTTGGAAGTATCTTGTCGTAAAGCTCAATAGTAGAGTCATAGATATCAACGATCCCAGCCTCCACTGCACCCACGTCTCTGTCACGCCCACACGCATACTGCTTAGCAAAGGCTTCCGCTAGGCTCCAGTTGTCGGCCTTTAGTGTCTTAGTTTTCCCTATCATAGCTGGATGCCCCTTTTATTCATTTCCTCCAAAACGAGTTGTATTTGTTCACCAAACGTGCGAATTTCACTCATGTAATGTCCTGTCAATCGGAAGTCCCTCCGCTGCTGCCCTTGCTCCAATTTCTGTTGATGCTCAAGCTCGCGACGAGTTAGACTGCGGAACGCCCGTATTAGGTGGGTATCCTGTGCCTGTGATGCCCACAGTATAAAGCCTTCGTGCCTAAGTCTCTCTCCCACAATACAACGGTGCTTACTCCTTCGGCTTCTTTAGCCAGCTCATCATGGAGCGCAGCTCCTTGCCCACCTTCTCTATAGGGTGCTCAGCATCTCTCCTGCGCAGGGCGTTGAAGCTGGGCCTTCCGGCCTGGTTCTCCAGCACCCATTCTCTGGCGAAGGTGCCGTTTTGGATCTCTTCCAGGATGTCCTGCATCTCTTCACGCACCATCTCGTTTATGATGCGCGGGCCGCGGGTGTAGTCTCCGTATTCTGCGGTATCGCTCACCGAATAGCGCATGTACTCCAGGCCGCCCTGGTAGATCAGGTCTACGATGAGTTTGAGCTCGTGCATGCACTCGAAGTAGGCTGACTCCGGCTGGTAGCCGGCGTCCACCAGGGTCTCGAATGATGCCTTTATGAGCGAGCTGATGCCGCCACACAGGATTACTTGCTCTCCAAAGAGGTCGGTTTCCGTTTCTTCTCTGAAAGTGGTATCAAGGACTCCCGCTCTGGTCGCTCCGATACCCTTGGCATAAGCCAGGGCGGTCTCCATAGCCTTTCCCGAAGCATCCTGGTGCACCGCCAGCAGGGCGGGGGTGCCGGAGCCTTCGGTGAACACCTGGCGCACCATGTGCCCGGGGGCCTTCGGAGCTATCATGCTCACGTCGATGTCTTTGGGAGGCGTGATCTGGTTGTAGTGGATGTTAAACCCGTGGGCAAACATCAAAGTCTTTCCTCTTGATAGCCCCTTGACTATCGACTCTTTGTAGACCTGAGACTGGGAAGTGTCCGGGATCAAGATCATTGTGACCTCGGCTTCCCGTACCGCGTCTTCAACCGTGGTGACTCTCAGACCCTCTGCTTCAGCCCTCGGCCAGCTGGTGCTGCCTTTGTAAAGTCCAACTCTTACATCAAGCCCACTGTCCCGCATGTTCAAGGCGTGGGCATGGCCCTGGCTGCCGTAACCAATAACGGCTATGGGTTTTCCGCTTAATAAACTCAGGTCTGCGTCGTTATCATAGTATATTTTTGCCATCTATTTGTCCTTTCATCTGAGTCTATTAAACTCTGCTTCTGTGATATTAATGTCTCTAAGAAGTTTGCGGAAGATCCCTTTTTTTAACTCCCGTCCTCGATGATATGGTATAGTAACACTCCTTCCATCAGGATGCCTATATCGACGATGGCTTCCTCTTTGATGAAAGAACTTAAAGCCTAACTTTGCGGCGACCGCCATGACCTCCTCAGCTTTTGGAGGCACTAACCTCTACCTCTATATCCGGAGGAAGGGGACGCCCTTCGTCAGTATATTCTTCCACAATCATCTCAAAAACAATGTCTAGCTCTTGTAAAGCCTCTTCGGGAGTATCTCCCGGCGCATAGCAACCTGGAACGGCTGGTATATAAGCCAGCCACTCATCCTCGTCCGGCTCTATGATTATGGTGTAGTTAATCTTCTCCATTTGAGAGCGTCCTAGAATATTCCTCCGGGGGCGCGGCCGCCGTTTAGCTGCGGCAGGAGGATCTCCCTGTGGTCATCCTCGCTGATAGTAACGCCTTCTTCGCCTCTTATCATTGCTACTTTGCCGGTGCGGCATTGCTCCAGTATGCCGTAGTCATGCAGCATTGTGATCAGAGAGTCTACTTTGTCCTCGTCTCCGGTGACTTCGATAGTCAGTGTTGTTGCCGACACGTCTATTATGTTGGCCCTGAAGATGTCAACTATCTGCAGCACTTCGCTTCTATTGGCCGGGGTGGCCTTCACCTTGATCAATGCCAGTTCTCTATTTATGATAGGCCGGTCAGTGATGTCCTCGATTCTTATCACGTCGATGAGCTTGTCTACTTGCTTCACCACCTGCTCTACATCGGTGGTAGCGGCGTCTACGACAAAGGTCATGCGTGAGAGGCCTGGCACTTCTGAGTGACCTACCGCCAAGCTCTCTATGTTAAAACTGCGCTGCCGCCATTTGCTCGCGATCCTGTTCAGGACCCCGGGCTTGTCCTCGACTAATGCAACAATAGTATGCTTTGTGTTCATCGTACGGCCAAGACCTCCTGAACGTAAACCGGCATGTCGATGGTCTCCTGCAAGGCCGCTCCCGGCGGCACCATCGGGTAGCAGTTCTCATCCTCTTCAACCACGAACTCCACAACGACGGGTCCCGGATGCTGCATGGCCTCCTGGATGGCCGACTCAACCTCTAACTTTGAGTTGACTCTGATTCCAAGAATGCCATAAGCCTCGGCCAGCTTGACAAAGTCTGGGTTAACCATTCTCACCGCTACCTTGTTGCCCTTGTAGAACAGGTCCTGCCACTGCCTCACCATGCCCAGATAGTTATTGTTGATAATTGCGAACTTTATCGGCATATTGTGTTCGGAGATGGTCGCCAGTTCCTGTGAGGTCATCTGGAACCCTCCGTCTCCGCATATCGACCACACTACATCGTTCGGCGCTGCCACTTGCGCTCCCATGGCTGCCGGTATTTCAAAACCCATGGTGCCGAGCCCTCCGGAGGTAATCCAGGTGTTTGGCCTGTCAAACCAGAAGTACTGAGCAGCCCACATCTGATGCTGCCCCACCCCCGTCACTATGTAGCAGTCGCCCTGCGTCGCATCGTAGATCTTTTTAATCACGTACTGTGGGAGCAGCTTGTCAGTATCCCGAATGGAGATCGACGGGTGCTGCTCTTTCAAGGTTGCAAGATACGTCAGCCAGTCCTGATGTGACATGTCGCCTACCTCATGATTGAGCTGCTTCAGAACATGCTTTACATCTCCGTTAAGGGAGGCATGGGGTCGAACGTTCTTTCCTATCTCTGCCGGGTCTATGTCGATGTGAATTATCTTCGCATTTGGAGCAAAGTCCTTCAGCCGTCCCGTAACGCGATCGTCAAAGCGCATCCCGGCCCCAATTATCAGATCTGCCTGGCTGATCGCCACGTTGTTCCAGTACATGCCGTGCATCCCCGGCATACCCAGGTATAGAGGATGAGTCCCCGGGAAAGAGCTTATGCCCAGTAGAGTGGTTATGACAGGAATATCGGCCTTCTCCGCCAACTCTTTCAGCTCATGGTAAGCGCGCGAGATTATTACACCGTGGCCGGCCAATATCAGAGGCTTTCTCGACTCAGCTATAAGCTCCGCCGCCTTCTCGATCTCCTTCTGGTCTGCGTAAACGGGGGGATTATATCCCCTCAGACTGATCTTCTCTGGGTAGACGAACTCCGTTAGATGCTGCTGAACATCCCTGGGTATGTCCACCAACACCGGGCCGGGCCTGCCGGTACGGGCTATATAGAACGCCTCCCTCATCACCCTGGCTATATCTGCCACATTCATTACAAGATAGTTGTGCTTGGTAACCGGTATTGTTATGCCGGTTATATCGGCCTCCTGGAAGCCGTCCCTGCCTACAAGCGCAGTTACTACAGAGCCGGTAATGAAGACGACCGGAACCGAGTCCATCCAGGCATTTGTTATGCCGGTGACTATATTGGTGGCTCCCGGGCCGGAGGTGGCAAAGCAGACTCCTACATCGCCGATAACTCTGGCGTAGGCATCCGCTGCATGGGCGGCAGCCTGCTCATGTCTTACCAGTAT
>SHYC01000064.1 GCA_009693005.1 Dehalococcoidia bacterium
AGGTACGGGTCCGTACTCCAGCTACGGGTCTACGGCATGTGAGTGTGGCCTCACATGCTGCAAAAACAATAAGTACAATTGGATATTGATGATAGTTGGTTAGGAGTTGCCATAGCATTTCTGGGCATCGTCCTACTGGCTTTGGTCTCAGCCGCAGAGGGTGGAATACTCGGCGTAAAAGCAACACGAGAAGAGCACCCATTCTTGGAGCGCGGCCTGTTTAGCCTGACGCACGGGCACACTGAACTTAATATACGTACACTAAATGTATTGCTGGTTTCCAAGACTATAGCTATCGCTATGGCCGTGGCCTCAATAGCCTGGCTCAGCTTTAGATATAATATCAACTGGCTATACCTATTAGCCCTCGGCGTGGTAACCCTCTTCGTCCTCTCTGTACTCCAGTCATGCTATCTGATATTGACCTCCAGAAGACCTGACTCCACCAAGTCGCTTGTAGGCCCGACAGTTAAGTTCTTGAACCTGCTTATGTGGCCTCTGTCCCAGCCGGTCCAAATGATCTCGTCTCGCCTGGCATCGCTCTCGGGGGTCAGGGAAAAAGACCCAGTGAACGAGAATCCCAAAAGCGGGGAATCTGAGCCCGGGGTCCATCTTGAACGCGACGAAGGACAGATGATAAGGGGAGTTATAAGGCTTGAGGAGACCCTGGCGCGGGAGATTATGGTGCCTCGCATCGACGTTGTAGCGGTGGAGGTGAAGACCCCTCTCAGGCAAGTTATACAGACTATCCTGGAGAGCGGATACAGCCGCATTCCGGTCTACGAAGATAGCATAGACAATATCATAGGCGTGCTTTACGCCAAGGACCTACTGAAGTCCTCTTTCGGCAATGGCTCTGCTCCTCAATCAATAAAAGAGCTGGGCTTACGAGACGCCCATTTCATCCCTGAGAACAAGAAGGTAAGCGATCTCCTCACAGAGCTAAGGCAAAAGCGGGTCCATATAGCCATCGTGGTAGACGAGTACGGCGGAACGGCCGGACTGGTGACCATCGAAGACCTACTGGAGCAAATAGTGGGGGAAATAGAAGACGAATATGATCCCCAGGAAGAGGTCCATATCCAGCGCCTGGCAGATGATGACTTCATAATCGACGCAAAGGTAGACATAGAAGAGATGAACGAAGTGCTCGGCACCAACATCGAGAAGGAGGACTTTGACACTATTGGAGGGTTCGTCTACTCGAAGCTTGGCAAGATTCCCAACAACGGCGATCACCTGTCGCTCGATGGGCTCACCATCTCCGTCCTATCCACCGCAGGACGCCGCATCAGGAAAGTAAGGGTCACTTATCACCGAGACACTGCCGACAAAGAAGGATAAGCCACAACCCACCCTCTCCCCTTGGCTAGAGACAACTCTAACTCCCCTCACCAGACCACGTTCCTGCGTATGGTATCAATCTGCCTGGGTCAGCATTAACCAACGGATGCTTCAGCCGCCCGACGTCCGGAGGAAGTCTCCACTATACCAATGTATTATAGTTGTTTAATACTATCCGTAACGGTGCTATAAGAGTAGTATCTTAGCACTATAACACACTTATAACGCTGCAAAAACGTCCTGATGGTCGGCCCTCTTTCCGCTCTGAGTAGAAGAGGTCAGTATTGCACGAGGTACAGCTTCCGGCTACTTCTATATTCTGCGCTGGAACGCCAAGCTCAAGGAGCTGCCTTCGATTGCTCTCCCACAGAGATAGTTTAGCTTTCGACCCATAGCGGATCATGATCGCATCCTGCCACTGAGGAAAGCGCTCCAGGTAGGCGGATATTACTTCTTCTCCCACCTCGTAGCAGCAGGGCCCTATAGATGGACCTATGCCGGCATGTATGTTCTGTGGAAGACAGCCATAAGCTTTTTCCATGGCTTTCACAGCCTCTTCTGCGACGCAAGCGACCGTTCCTCTCCAACCGGCGTGCGCAGCGCCAACGACTTCTCTAACGGGGTCGTATAAGAGAATCGGGACACAGTCCGCGCACACAATCAGCAGGGGAACGTTTCTACGGTCTGTGACAAGGGCATCAGCCTCAAGGGTAAGAGAGGGTCTGGTATTCTTATCGACTACGACGACCTGTGTCCCGTGGACTTGCCTTACCCATATCGTACGAGAATAGTCCAAACCCAGGGCGGAGAGAAAGCAGCTTCTGTCCTCGTGTACCGCGTCCCATCCCTGCCCCATGCTGTTGCTCATGTTCAGACCCTCGCGACGAGTGGAGAAGCCGTGGACAATACGCTGGGGATCAAACGTATTCTTAAACTTTGCTACCGATATGCCGTTGTTTTCAGTCGAGAGCACTCATTTACTCCTTGGAGGCTTTCCATTTGTGGCAGCTTCGGGTTGATACCACAAAACCCCTAGACTATGTTCGAGTATGATGGTCACCAGGTGGTTGCTATGCAGGCAGAACGGTTTAGGATTTAAGGCTGATACCTTTGGCGACAAAAGAGCCGCTCCACTACGACACTGTAGTGGAGTACACAGCATTCACTTGGCCCTGACTACCTGAACACTCACAAGACCTTCACGCTCGTAGCAGACTGGAGAGAGCAGTCGAATGTGACGGGATTTCTCAGCATGCCGATCATTTGCTCGCGAGGCCAGACGACAATGTCCGCCATGACTGGTTGCAACCGTCGGTTTGAAATGATGGCCGTCTGCTAGCCGATCTTACCCTGTTGGCTCAGAAACCGCATGAGCAGTTTGCTCACTGCCTCAGGCTGCTCTTGCTGCACCCAATGCCCTGCCCCATCCACCAGATGAAAATCCAGCATTTGCGTGCACTCAGTCTGCCTCATCCTCTCCAAGTTGCCGGGCCTCTGGTGGATCCCCCAATCACTTGCCCCTGAAATGAAACTTGACGGCACATCAATCGTGCGGCCGGAGAACAACTGGAGTTCTGCCATGTTCCTGGCATCCGCCCCAACCCGATACCACTGCAGCCCCCCTGGAATCCGTTCCTGGCGTACTCCGCACTGTACACCCGAAGTTCATGGTCAGGAAGCCATTTGCATGCGGCGATCTCCGCGGCAGACGGCATCTCCGCTGCCACGGTCTCCGCCATTCCTTTCTCCCGATCCATGACGTAGTAGGTGGGCAGTTTGGCAAGCTCGCTGGCACTCTGTGATGTGAGCGGGAACGGCCGGTTCTGCTTCCAATCCGCACTTTTGTAATGGTAGTAGGCGCGGAGAAAGTCATGGATCCCCTGCGGACAGTTGCGCATGTTGCCGTTAGCCTCGCGCGTAGAGTAATACCTGGTGTAATGCTTGCGCGGCCGGGGCAATGACGCCAGTTCTTCATAAATATCGGGCCCAAGCGCGGCGTTGCTTTGCGGTAAGCCATTGGCGGTGTTGAAGGGCAGTGACGGCGCACCGGAAAACGGTGCGCTCATCATCACCACAGAGCGGAACACGTCTGGCCGAACCAATGCGCACCATGCCGCAACGCTTGCACCAGCGTCATGCCCAATTACGCATGCTGCGGAGCGCTGGCCGAGAGCAGAAACGAGCCCCAGGATATCCTTGACCCGGTTAAGCATGTGGAAGGAACTGAGGTCACCGTCCCAGCCTATGGTGCGCCCATAACCACGCTGATCGGGAGCGACTACGTGGAACCCCGCCTCAGCGAGCGGAAGCATCACCTTTCTCCAACTGTACGCAAGCTCCGGAAAGCCGTGGAGCAGCAGGATACATTGCCGATCATCGTCCTCAAAGCCGGCTTCCAACACGTGCATCGTGAGACCGTTGTTGTTGTTCACAAAGCGGGAGCGTATCCCTGCGGGGAGCATGGTCTCACTGTAAGCGACTCGATCGTTCTGCGTCAAGTCTACTCGTCCTCATTCACAAATTTCTATAAACTTTTTGATTAAAACTTACATAATAGCAGCTACTATGAAGTGTGCCCCATTGTCAAGACAGCGGTGGGGGCTTTTGCAAGGTGGAAGAGCCTCCTTTCTTGCAATAGATTTCATCGGGTTTGACGCTCACTTCCTCATCCGTTGTTTAGAGCATCAACAAGAGCAGAACGGCACAACATCAAGATCTTACCACGATAATTAGCTGTTTTCAGGGTTAAACTGCGGTAGCGAAGCAGTCTGGGGTATCAAAGCGAGGAGAGTTAACCAAGTTAGACACCTAACTGAGTGATCGCGAGTTTTGAACACCCCTCTCTGCTCCCACATCCGGCCCTCTGGACACAAAGCTCTTCACGCGCCTTTCCAGCACCGGTCGTTCGAGGAGCACTCGGTGCTGGCACTTCAAGCAGCGCAGACCTATATCCGCACCCAGCCTGATTATCTGCCAATCATAACCGCCGCAGGGATGCACCTTCCTGAGTGTAACGATATCGCCGAGCCACAGTTCCAGCACGGGCATTTAAGCACCTCAAGAGGTTAAACGCGGATGTGCGAAACCCCATGGAAGAGGCTCGCACATCAAGTCCGACTTGTACAAAAGGCTAGGGATTGCACGAGGGTTGTCCTATTCAGCCACCCCTGGGTGGGGCGGCAGGCTCTTAGTCCGCTTCTTCTGCCCGCTGGCTAATTTTTTGATAGAGGGCTCGGGCGGTAAGTTTTCAGGCATATCACCACCCAATTTCTTTATTGTTTGGCGAACTTCTTGCCCTACTGTCCTATGCGTGGTTCTAGCTTTAATCTCGCCTTTGACGTTCTCACGCCGAATCTTTTGCTCGGTCTGAGTAATACGGAAGTCATTTGCGGCCAGTTCAGCACGGCTCGCCCTGTCCAACAGGTCTTCTTTCTCACCAAGGCCCTTACGCTCTTTAATCTGGCCCAATCCCAATCCACCATACAACCCGCGGTAGCCCGCGTCGTGAAACAGACCATAGTTTGTGACTCCAGCCTGCTGCGCTGCGCTATTCAGTGCCTTAACATCTTCCTTAATTCTATCGCGTAACTCAATACGAGCTTCAGCCTTCCTTAGCTCCTCAACCTGCTCTTGCTTACGCGTCTGAACCGCAAAATAAGATTGCGCTGCGGCAATCTCTGGTTTAGAAGGGTCGCCGTTCATTGCAGTCAGGTAGACGCCGTACCGAGTTAAGGCAATGTCTGGTATATCTCGGATCGCGCCCTTCCCTGTCGGGATCATTTTCGTGACATCACGAAAATGATCAAAAGGGTCAACACCAACACCTTCACAGGCTAACTTGGCTCTCTCAACAGCATCTCTAAAATTTTCCCACCTGGCATATCCAAGTACGCTTTGTAAATCGCGAGCGAACCAGTACTCGATCCCGCTCACGTCGACCTTCATGATCGCGTCAAAAGTATTGACGTCTGTATTGTCGGACGCTGGATTGTCGTCTGCCATAACACTCCCTATTCTTGTCCCGCCTGTTCTGGCCTTCTTCTGGGACTGCTCCAATGAACAACTCTTCCGGGTGGACCACCCGGCCGCTCAAAAGACCTCTCAGCCGCGCTCCCCTTTCCAGCCCACCTCCACTCGACCGTCGGGCCAGACCAGGACCGGAACCGTAACCTGTTTGGATATAGCTATTACCTCGTCCTGCCACTCCTCATTGCCGTCCACCATCCTCTCTTCAAAGTCTGTACCTTCGCTTACGAGTTCACGCCTCGCCTTGACACAGGTTGGTCAGCCATCCAGGGCATACATAATGAGCTTGTCAGCCATTACAGTCTCTCCTTCCCGCTCACCCTATCTTTTCCAGGATAGAGTTCATATTGTCCCGCAGGGTCTGTGCGGCCTTGCGGGCAGCCTCCGGATAGTCCTCGCTGCGGGAGGCATACAGCACCTGCCTTGAAGAGTTTATTACAAGGCCAGCCTTTTTGCGATCTAATCCCGCTCGTAGCGCCGCTTCCAGATCACCACCCTGCGACCCAACCCCAGGCACCAGAAAAGTCATGTTAGGGCAGATCTCACGCACCATCTTTAGCTCTCCCGGATAGGTGGCCCCAACTACCAGACCCAGATTGCCGTAGCTGTTCCATTCCTCCGCTTTCTGCGCAATCACTTGATAAAGAGGCCTCACAGGCTCAGAGCCGTGAGACAGGTTGAGATCTTGAAAATCGGCGGCTCCCGGATTGGTGGTGCGGCAAAGTATGAATACGCCCTTATCCCTATAAGACATAAATGGCTCAAGAGAGTCTCGCCCCAGGAAAGGACTCACTGTCACAGCATCAAAGCCAAAAGTATCGAAGACGGCCCTGGCGTAAAACAGAGAGGTGTTGCCGATATCCCCTCGCTTGGCATCCAGGATGACGGGGATATGAGAGGGTATATAGTCCCTGGTCTTTAAGAGCGCCTCGATACCCTGGATACCCATGGCCTCGTAGAAGGCCCAGTTGGGCTTATAAGCGCATACAAGATCGGAGGTTGCTTCGATGATAGCCTTGTTGAACTGAAAGATGTCCCTCTCAGCCATGATATCCGGATCGGGGTCCAGTCCCACGCATAAGAGGCTGGCGTTCCGTTTGGCAGCGCCGGCAAGCTTATCGAAAAAGCTCATTCTACCGCCCTCACTGAGAATAATTTCTCCTTGACCTCATTGAAGTTCTCCAGGTCGCCGCTTGCGTAGTAGGTGATCAGTCCATGGTCCGCTGTTTCAGACAGCAGATCGTTCTCTTGAAGTAGACGCTGTACCTGTTTTGCAACTGGTTTAGAGGTCTCCAGAACAGCCACCTCTGGTCCGGCGATGCGCTCCACCGCCTCCTTTAGAAACGAATAGTGGGTGCAGCCAAGGACCAATGTATCCGCTCCGCTTTCCAAAATTGGGTCTATGTAAGAATGTAGAGCTAGCTCCAATTCCGGCCCGCCCACCCGGCCTTCCTCGACAAATTCTACCAGAAGCGGGCACGCCACGGTAACCACCTCCAGGCCACTGGCAAACTGCTCCACTAAACCCTGGAACATCTCGGCATGTAGCGTGCCTTCAGTCGCGATCACCCCGATTTTGCCGCTTCTGGTCTGAAGGCTGGCCGGCTTGATCGCCGGCACAACCCCGACAAACGGAATCTTGAACTGCTGCCGCAGCTCGGAGAGGGCAGCAGCGGAGGCGGTGTTGCAGGCCACGACTATCAGCTTAGACCGCTTGCTCAGCAAGAACTCTACCGCTGAGATGGACAGGCTCAAGACCGCTTGCGCCGACTTGGGGCCGTAAGGAAAGTGGCCTCGGTCGGCATAATAGACAATATCCTCGCGGGGCAGCAGCTTGCGAATCTGTTCCACCACAGCCAGCCCGCCAACCCCCGAATCGAACACGCCTATCGGCTCGTTAGATGCCAACTAAGTCCTTCACTACTCAAGTAATCTCAGAATACCGGCGGCCTTCTGTATTATCAACGTTGCTCACCCTCATCTGGTTTCTGCAATCGCTGCCACGCCTCCTGTACTCGAGATACCTCGTTTTGACCAGGTTCATGAGGACTGTAACGATACTTAGTGAAGGCCACAGTGATGGTGTCTGCTTCGACTCTGTTAATAGGATATAGGAGATATAGCGTATCCAGATATTCGTAAGGGGACTGTGACAGACTTCTGGCTGCACCGCGGCTTGAGCTCAGGTTCAGCAGAGCATAATACACGCGAAGGATAGACGACCTGGCCCCTCGGTCTCGTTCTGCTCCGTACCACAGTGATCCCTGCCCTCGCTCTTTGCGATGCCCCAGAAATCCCAGTATGAGCTCTTTCAGATCACCCGCAAGATCACCCTCAGCCCATAAGGACTCTCGTTCTTCCCTCAGTTCTTCCTCTTGAGCGGAGCGGCGCTTTCTCAGCGCTCTGCTCAGCCAGAAAAGCACAAGAAACACCAACGCAGCCAGTATGCCCAGCTTAATTAGGGTGCCCACAATAGGCGGTATCAGGGAACCGTCTCGCACCAGGTCCTGCACCGCGTCGATAGGGCTTTGAGGCAGGTTGTTAAATATGTCAAACACCCTACTGTTTGCGTTAGAGAACAGGGCCCTTAGGATAAACACCAGGGCTTCGGTTAGCAGGATCAAAGGGAACAAAACTATTGAAAGCACTACGTTTAGGATATCGGATAGAACGTTGCCGGCCTTAGAAGTGGGGCCTCCGAGTATTCCGTAAGGCAGCCAGCCGATGGTCAGACCGGCGACGACAAGAATGACAACCGCGGACGCTGCGATGGCAAGGCCGTTGCCCTGGCTGCCCCCACCGCTTTCTTCCTCTCTTGCCAACACCAGAGTCCACAGGGAGAAGACAAAGAAAGGAATAACTATCCAGGAGGCCGCCTCCCAGGGGACAACAGCCGGCTCAAGAAGGGCCTCCAAAGCAATGACGCCAACTCCCAGCCGTATACTGAAGAGCACTGCACCGGTGCTGTTGCGTCGCTGGGTAAGCTTGACCGCACGCCACCAGAGCAGAACGCCGAAGCCCATGGCCAAAATCACCTCTCGGCGGTAGCCTGTCAAGTCTATTTCAGGGTTTGACGTCCCGAATAGCCACCCTATACCCTGGAGGGAGGGAACCCCGGTTACCTGGAGAGATACGAGGTTCAGTATGATAATTGCGGCTGCAGCTGCTCCTATAGCCCTTAACGTGCCCACCGACAGATCGAGGTGTTCCAGCACATAAGCGACCAGATAGCCAAAGACGAATAAGAGAGCAACGAGGGGAAAAGACAGGGCGGGGCCTCCGTTGCCAAACAACATGCTGAAGAGGGCCACGCCTGCGTAAAGCCAGCATATCTCCATGCCCACGACAAAAACGGGAAGGCGGAAAAACACTCCACTCATGGCGCCACATCTTCCACTCGGATAAACTGCCCAACGTCATACACGGGGATGCTGTCTGTGGGCCTGGGTGCGTTACCGATCCCGGAATAAAGGAAGTACACAAGATAACCTGCGTCCTTGAGCCGGTTCATCTCCGCCCAAATGCCCTCTGTTGCAAGCGCTGAGACGACGACAACCGTGGACCCCCAGGGCAGGCGCTGCCCCTCTTCTTTGATTACCACTTCTATAGAGCTGGTGGTAAAAGGCGCAACCAGGGCCAGGGCCTCCAATACTCTGAGCAACTGCTCAGGGGCGCTGTTGGGATTTACTTTGATAGGTCTAGCCGATCCCGGCATGCTTCCGTTGGCTGCAATGCCCACAGACCAGTGGTGCTCGCAGGCGTACCGGGCGACGGATGCCGCTACCGATATCCCCCGCTCCAGTACCACAGGATCATGCCCCTGCCACGGGTGCTCAAAGGTATCTATGTTTAGCAGCACATGGAGGTAGAGGCTGGTTGTTGGCTCGTAGACTTTTACCTGAAGCTTCTGGTGACGCGCCGAGGCCTTCCAATCAATGCGCTTGAAAGGATCGTCGCTTCGGTATTCCCGCAGACCTGCGACTCTAGTCGGGTCTTCGAACAGTCTCTGTCTTGACCCAGAATCTCCGAAGGGCCGGCGCTCCGGCAGGCCCAGCTCTTTTAGAGCGAAGGTCTTGGGATAGACTATGAGGTAGTCGCTCTGGCCCACGGTCAAGCGTCGTTGGAAAAGCCCGAAGATATCGCCGCTCCTTATATTGGCCGGGCCAATCTTGTAATAGCCGCGGCGGGAGCAGTTTATGAAATAGTGCCAGGTTACGGCCTCGTACCATCCGAGAGAGGTGTTCTCTCCGATGTAGTTTATCCCGGGCTTCGGCGAAGGCAATACCGTCCCCTGGACCACTCTCAGGTCCAGGTCTATCTCCTCCCTAACTTCAAGCCAGGTGACCGGAAGCGGCTTGGAGTTTGATACTCTGACAGTAAGCTCTATCTTCTCTCCAACAAAGGCCCGGTACTCCGAAAGCTTCCTGGTATATTCCAGCCGCCACAGCGCCCATCGACTCCAGAAGGTGATCAGCAGCTGCACCAGCAGCAGCATTACACCCAGGATGAAAAGCGCCTTCTGGCCGTACAACGCTCCGGCCAGAACGAACACAGCTACTACGATGGGCCAAGAATCTCCTAGCACAACGACCTCACACCGGCACGGGCACGGTTTCTATTAGCTCCCGTATAAAATCCTGCGGCTCACGCCCTCTCAGCCTTGTCTGTGAGCTGAGGATTATTCTGTGGCTGAGGACACAAGGGGCCATGTACTTCACGTCGTCCGGCGTTACGTAGTCCCTGCCTTGCACCGCCGCGTAAGCACGGGACGCCCAGTACAGAGACAGGGTCGCCCTGGGGCTGGCTCCCAGCTCCACCATGTTATGGTCTCTGGTCCCCTGACATAGTCTCACTACATACGACCTTAGAGAATCGTCGCAGTGGATAGTGGACAGCAGCCGCTGCATCTCCAGCAGGCCCTCCTCGGTGAGCACCGGCTCTAGATTGTCGAGTGGGTCCTCGTCCTGGAAGCGCAGCAGGATAGCCGCCTCCTCAGCCTCCGATGGGTAGCCGAGCCGGACGCGCAGCAGAAAGCGGTCCAACTCCGCCTCCGGCAAGGGAAAGGTGCCCTCAAGCTCCACGGGGTTCTGGGTTGCCAGCACCATAAAGGGCCTGGGCAG
>SHYC01000065.1 GCA_009693005.1 Dehalococcoidia bacterium
TCGGAGATAACGGTACCTTCTTCTCCTTCACCATACATGATGGCCTCATGACGATTGGGGTCGAACTTCTCTCCGGCGGTGTCGATCTCGGACAGCCCTGCGTTCTCCAGGACAGCCTGCAATTTACGATAGATAAGGTGGATGCCCTCCATCCAGGTCAGTCCCGCTACCTCTCTAGGAATGCTGTATAGAGCTCTTTCCAGATCGTCCAGCGCGGGTAGAATATTCAGAATCAACAAAGCGTTGGAGAACTTGGTGCTTTCCCCTCTCTCCTGCTCAGTTCTACGACGAAAGTTGACGAAGTCGGCCTGCGATCTCTGCCAGTTAGCCAGATTTAACTCGGCCCTGGCGGTCGCTTCCGCAAGCTGTACTTTGAGATTGTCGACATCATCGACCGGCTCATCGGTTGTGCTGGAAGGTGAGGTGTTGTTGTCCTGCTGTGTATTTTGATCTTCTTGCGACATAATACGCTCCTAAGTAAATTAAGAAATCGGGCGTTCAGGCAAGCTTGTTGAAAGGGCTAGTCGCTGCTATTTTCCACCATGCGTCCCATAACGCCAGCCAGATATTTAACTGATGCTATGGTCCTGCCGTAGTCCATTCTGGTCGGACCTATTACGCTTACGCCGCCGGTGAGGCCGCTTCGCTTTCCATACCTGGCTACGACTACACTGAAGCTTTGCATGGCAGTAATGGAGTTCTCCGATCCAATCATCACTGTTATGGAGTTCTCCTCCAACGTGTTAAGGGGAACAGCCTCAATGGGGTTTTCTCCCTCCAAAACCTCTATAAGTTCCTGCATACGGGCGCCTCCGTAGAACTCCGGTTGAGTCATCAAGTATCGTCGTCCCTCTATTATTGGCTCCCCCAACTGAAGGGACTCCTCGGCAGAGAGTATCCTGGCTGTGGCTTCCGCGATCTGCCGTTCAAGATTAGGCAGAAGAGCCGATTTATCGGCGATCTGTGGGCCCCGCAACCCCTGCAGTTCATCGTTTAGCAGCAGGACCACGGCATTGATTCTATCCTGGGATACAGGGTCGGTTAGGCGAAGCACTTGTCGCCTAACCCTTGCGCCGCCCAACACCGCTACTAATAGAGCCCTGTCGGGATGGATAAGCAAGACCTCCAGGTGCCTCAGCCTTGGTTGCGTCGCCCTGGGAATTGTAACTATGGCTAGATTGTTTGTGGTATTGGCCAGTAAAGTGGCGGCCAGGTGGGCCCATTCATCTATATCACCCTCTACCTGATGGAACTGATGGAGTATGGTGCGCCTGTAAGGGAGCGAGAGCGCCTCCAGCGGCATCAGCCACTCCAGGTAGTACCGATATCCCTTGTCCGAGGGCACCCGGCCGGCGGAAGTATATGGGTGTGTTATGTAGCCTTCCTCTTCAAGAAGTGCCATATCATTACGAATGGTGGCGGGGCTAACGCCAAGTGTGCCGATTCTGGCAATAGTTAAAGATGCTACAGGTACGGCCGTAGCTAAGTATTCGCCGATTATGCCTTTTAAGATGCTCTCTCTGCGCTGCGAAAGCATCGATTACCTCAACAACCGGTTAACTTACTTAATTAGAAATTAGCACTCTCATTGTGACAGTGCTAACCCATGTCTAATCTAACACCGGTGGTAATCAGTGTCAAGAGCAGCGAGCGTCAAGATTCGAAAAAGTGTAACTCTTCACTCTTGAGGGCAAATCCGCGCAAGGACGTCGTGACCGCGCGAAGTGCAGAAGGGCGGCAGCCCGTTTGCCAGAGAATCCGAGGGGTGTGCCCTCGGACAACTAACCGCCTTCCCCTGCCCAGGCCAGGAAGAGGGGGAAAGGGTGCGATGGTCGCGGGGCAGGGCGAGATCGCCTCCGCGAGTCTGAACAGTTACGAAACAGCGGCTTCGTTTACCGTGAGAAGCGGGACATGTTATACTTCGTGGGCGTATCTTTTTACTGCCCCGGAGTGTTATTTCTCATAGAGGAAGGACACACTCGTGGGTGGTCTCTGGGGGTGTCTCCTTGGTAGGAGAATCAGATGATGTCCTGGTGGAAAAAGCCAAGGAAGAGCCATCCGCCTTTGGGGAGCTGTATCAGAGGTATCTCTCCAATATATACAACTATGTTTACTATCGTACCGGAAACCGTGTTGAGGCGGAGGACTTAACAGCTAAAGTATTTTTGCAGGCGCTGACCCATATACAGGGCTATACAAACCGTGGCCTGCCTTTCTCAGCGTGGCTTTATCGCATCGCTCATAATATTGTGGCGAATTGGTATAGGGATAAGAGCTATCAGCGCCTCGTTCCGCTAGACGATGAACATTTGCAGCTAGAGGACGGTGCTGACACCGGTGATATCGACGATAGGAACGATATCAGGAAGCTGGTAGGCGAGTTGCCGCCTGACAGGCAGCAGCTTATCGTTCTAAAGTATGTAGAGGGCCTGTCCAACGCAGAGATTGGAAGGATCATGGGTAGAAGCGAGGGCGCAGTCAAGGCCCTTCTTGTCAGAACCTTAAGATCGCTCAGGGAGGAAATAGATGCAAAAGGAGAGAAAGGCGGAGCGGCGCAACGCTCAGCCTCATGACCTGCCGGAGGACCTGGTGGAGATAGCACATCTGGTCGGGAGGGCGATGCCGATGATGTCACCTCCCGATGCATTCGAACGTTCGCTCCGGGTCAGCCTATTGGCTGCTTCGGCAGAGTCGCTTGGGGTAGACACGAATCGAGTGGGCCGTCGTTCCTTTGGTCTGCGTTTTCTGGTAGGTGCAGCAGCAACGGTCTCTTTAATTGGCGCCGGCCTCATAATCCGGCGAAGCCACGTTCTTGATGAAATGTCCCCGTCCATAGCGTCGATGCTAAATAGGGGCGATGCCCAGTTGGGAAGCAGAATGGCTGAAGCCAGCCGGTAATCAACGCAAGTGCCTGGCTAGGAGATTGTATGGCCAACTATCCGAGGATAGCAGGGTGGGGCAAAGCGCTTCCTCAGAGGATTTTAGCTAATTCTGAGTTGGAGCTTTTGGTAGATACCTCCGATGAATGGATCCAAAAACGCACCGGGATAAAAGAACGAAGAATAGCGTCGCCGGGAGATACGCCGGCCACACTGGCTACGGAGGCAGGCAAAGCGGCTTTAAAGGTAGCTGGAGTCTCTCCCTGTGAGTTAGATCTGATAATAGCCGCGGTCACAATCCCCGATAAGATAATACCAGCCTGTGCATTCCTGGTTCAACATGCGATTGGGGCTGAACGCGCCGGAGCCTTTGATATAAATGCCGCTTGCAGCGGCTTTGTTTACGGACTAGCTGTAGCGTCTCAGTTTATTTCATCGGGCACTTATAAGAATATCCTAGTTGTCGGCAGTGAGGTGCTTTCTCGCTCCGTCAACTGGCAGGATAGGTCTACCTGCATTCTTTTCGGTGATGCAGCAGGGGCCGTGCTGGTACAGGCTAGCGACGAGCCCTGTGGACCAAAAGCCATCGTACTGGGTAGCGATGGCGGTAACGGGAACGCTATTACGCTGGATGGTCCTGGTTCCAGCTTCAATGAGGGTCAATCAGATAATTGTAACTACATCACGATGGATGGACAGGAAGTATACCGTTTTGCTATAAACGCTTTGGTGTCGTCCACCAGGAAAGCTGTGGATGAGGCCGGACTAACAATTGACGATATAGACCTTTTTATACCTCACCAGGCTAACGAACGTATAATACACGCGGCAACGAAGACTCTTGGCATAAGTCCCGATAAAGTATTTATCAACGTACACAGCTACGGTAACACATCCGCAGCGTCAATCCCCGTGGCGCTTTGTGAGGCCCTGGAGCAGGGCCGTATCCATGATGGTGATATTGTGGCAATGACGGGAGTTGGCGGTGGCCTGTCTTGGGCAACTATGGTATACCAATGGTGATTTGACTTGAATATAGACGCCAAGGTAGGGGTTGCCCGTCCGACCTGCGGACTCCGTGCGCGGAGCGGTTCTCGAAGTATGTCCTGAGCTTCGTCGAAGGGGCACCGCCCGCTCCTAGTTCGAGAGCCTCAAGGAACGGGCTACAATCTCTTATTTTCTCCTTTGTGTGGGTGGCAGCAGTAGCTCGCTCGGGGATTCTCTTGAATCTGCTTGCTTGTGCTGTTTATGACATTAAAATACCCAGCTTGTGTAGGACAGCATACTTAACTGCCACAGCTTGGAGTACGCCCCTAGGAACCTCGGCATCAGCCAAAACGCGACTATGCAGACGACTCTAATTCATAATAAGTTTCATGACATAAGGAGGCATCTATGCAACGTAATAATACTGCATTAACTCTCTCAGAAGCTATTTTCCCAAGGACGGGAGCGCTCAATAACGCGTTCGTCAGGGACCTAATACTAATTATCGGCTTCAGCTGGTTTGTTGCCCTTTGCGCGCAGATCAAAATTCCGCTGACTCCGGTCCCTATAACAGGACAGACCCTTGGGGTGCTTGTGGCGGGGGCAGTACTCGGAAGCTGGCGCGGTGGACTTAGCCTTATAGCATACACGCTGCAAGGCGGGTTCGGGTTGCCATTTTTCGCGGGTGGTGCCGCTGGCTTCGCTGTAATCGCTGGCCCTACGGGCGGCTATATCGTTGGCTTCGTGTTTGCAGCCTTCATGATAGGCCTGCTTGCTGAGGGGGGATGGGACAGGAGCTTCATTACAATGGCTTTCGCGCTGCTTTTAGGGAATGTAATCATTTATGTTTTCGGCCTTGGCGGGCTCGCCAGGTTTGTGCCCGGTGAGAAGTTGCTGGCGCTTGGGCTATTGCCGTTCATTCCCGGTGATATAGTAAAGCTGATACTAGCGACGCTGGTAATCCCAGGCGCCTGGAAGTTGACATACCGCAACAAACAACACTAGAATCTGCGTTTATTTAGGTTAACATAATGGACATCACATGGTACGGTCATTCTTGTTTCCGCCTCCGAGGCAGAGAGGCAGTGATAGTTACAGACCCCTTCCCGAGTTCCATCGGATACTCAATGCCACAGACCACGGCTGATATTGTTACGGTGAGCCATCATCATGAAGGGCATGATAATTTTGGCGATATTGGCGGCGACCCCAGACTGTTGGATGTGCCCGGGGAGTTTGAGATCTCGGGGGCGCTGATTGTGGGAGTGACCACCTATCACGACAATTCAAAGGGGAGCAAGTACGGTAAAAATATCGTCTATCTAATGGAGATGGAAGAGGTATCCGTGTGCCATCTGGGCGATTTGGGCCACCCTCTCTCCTCCGAGCAGGGAGAAGAGCTAAGTAAGGTAGACATCCTTATGGTTCCCGTTGGCGGCGTTACCACTTTCAGCGTCGCAGCCGCCGCAGAGATTGTAGGTCTGCTTGAACCGAAGATCGTGATTCCAATGCACTATCGTACCGACAAAGCGAGACCAGACCTGGACCCCCTTGACAAGTTTCTCAAGGAGATCGGGGTCAAAGAGCCAAGCCCAATACCTCGCCTATCTGTAACAAAGTCTTCACTTCCCCATGAGATGCAGGTCGTGGTACTAAACTACCGCGCTTAATGTGGGACCACCTCGTCAAAAAAGCATGAGAGCCTTTCGATAAATCGAAAGGCTCTCATGCTTATCATGCTTGCCAAGAGTGTAAAGCTAAGGCAGATACTCCAATGGGTTACGATAGAGGCCGCCATATCTGACCTCGAAGTGTAGGTGAGCTCCGGATGTCCTGCCTGTCATTCCAACCTTTCCAATTTGGGCGCCTCTTCCAACGACTTGCCCGGGCGATACGAGCATTTGTGAGAGATGCCCATAGAGCGTGGAAAAGCCATTTCCGTGATCGACGACTATGTGTAGTCCATAGCCGTCGTACAGCTCTGCGGCAAGAGCGACTACTCCGGCCTCGGCTGAGTATACCGGTGCGCCGTAACCTGCGCCAATATCCGTGCCCTTGTGTCCCGCATAGGTAGAGACGGGACCGGAAGCGGGCCATTGCAGCGTAAGCCCACTTCTATTGGACTGTAAGGGGGCAGACGGCGCTACCGGTGCCGGAGCCGGCGCGGCGGCCACCATTATCCTTGGGGGGTCCGGTGGTTTAGCGCCACCAGGAATAACTAGTTTCGTACCCGGACTTAGTATGTTCGGATCACTCAGATGGTTGCCCTGAAAAGCGGTGACCGCCTGAAGATCGACACCATATCTGCTTGCTATGGCCCCGGCCGTTTCGTTTTCTTTTACAATATGCACTGTTCCGGATACTGGAGGAATATCGAGCTCTTGACCAAGCGCCAGGAAGTCGGTCTTTAGGTTGTTGGCCCACCGAACAGTGTCAGTTGAAATGCTGAAGCGCTGGGCAATACCGGACAGCGTGTCGCCTGACACAACTTCATAGCTTTTTACTTCATAGTCCTTTTCCATCGTAGGACTGTCTGCCGGCATTGCTGATGTTGGGGTTTGCAGACTGGCCATAGCGGCATCGGAAGAAGCAGGACTTGTTGATGACGGCCCCTGGACGGCTACGAGGTTCGCCATCTCCTTGTCGGTTGGGATCTGAACGTAAGGGAGCGAGTTCGAAAATGATAGGGTGCTTGGTACTAAACTTGCGCCGTTAACCTTGGACATCGTGTGCCATCCACCAACTCTTAAAAAGGCGGTGACCACGGCAACCACGAGAATAAAGGCATGGGTCGCAAACCTTTGTTGCTGTGGTTGTGGTAATACGTTTGCTGTGTACGTTAGCTTGTTCTCAGACCTTTCTATATACCTTCTTACCTGGGTCTGATATGACTGCTCATCCTTTCTAATATTACACCTCCCGATTCAGTGTGGCCAGGAACTCCGCGTTAGTTTGGGTCTTAGACAACCTGTCCAGTACCAGTTCCGTGACCTCTGAAGTAGTTTGTGGATTGTTACCAAGCATTGATACCATTCGGCGCAGCAGGTACATTCTGCTTAAGGTCGAGTCGTCGACGAGCAACTCCTCTCTTCGCGTGCCGCTCCTCTGTATGTCCATAGCCGGCCATATACGCTTTTCAGACAATCTGCGTTCCAGATGTATCTCCATGTTACCAGTGCCCTTGAATTCCTCGTAAATAACTTCGTCCATTCTACTGCCAGTGTCTACAAGACACGTACCTATTATGGTGAGGCTGCCGCCCTCTTCGAGGTTTCTAGCGGCGCCGAAGAACCTTTTGGGAGGGAAAAGCGCCCCCGGGTCGATGCCGCCCGATAAAGTCCTGCCGCTCGGTGGAATGGTCAAGTTATAGGCGCGGGCCAGCCTGGTAATGCTGTCCAATAGGATAACTACGTCCCTGCCGGTTTCTACCAAACGCTTGGCCCGGTCAATGGCCATCTCGGCAACTCTGACCTGTTCCTCAACCGGCTCATCGAACGTGGAGCCGATTACCTCTCCCTCAACGGAACGTCTCATATCCGTGACCTCTTCCGGCCGCTCACCTATTAGCACTACCATAATGTGCAGGGCTGGGTTGTTTGTGCTCATTCCATTACCGATTTGTTTGAGGAGGGTGGTCTTGCCAGCTTTAGGCGGAGATACTATTAACCCTCTTTGCCCGCGTCCTATAGGCGCTATGAGGGTCAGTAATCTGGTTGCCAGATTGTCCGGGGTAGTCTCGAGGGTGATCAGCTGCGTGGGGAAAATAGGGGTTAGGGACTCAAAGCGGGGTCGCTTTTTGGCTTCCTCCGGATCGACTCCGTTGACGGCCTCTACTCTTAACAGGCCGTAATACTTCTCTCCCTCTTTGGGTGGACGTACCTGCCCTGTTACCATGTCTCCGGTCCTCAGCCCGAACCTTCGTATTTGTGACATGGATACGTAGATGTCGTTGAGACCGGGAAGTAAGCTTTCACCGCGAAGGAACCCATATCCCTCATCCACAATCTCAAGGATGCCTCCGCTAAAGATATGTCCTTGCTGCTCGGAGTGAAGCTGAAGCAGGCGGTTCACCAACTCCTGTTTCTTCAGAGTATCATAACCGGATATACCAAGTTCCTTCGCTATTTCAACCAGCGCTTCGCGTGACTTGCTCTCTAAATCGGTTATGTTCAAAATGACTCCCTAGCGAGGCAATAGTATTGTTGTTTCTTTATCGGTTGTTCGAGTTGGACGTAGCGCAGAAAGGAAACGGCTAGAGCGCTTACCGATCACAGTATTGATATAGTTCGTTATTGGTTTGCGTAAAGTTAGTCATCAGAAAGGATTCAGAAGAGGGTGAACGAACTTGAACTTTCGTTGGATTGTAAGACAGACTTTAGACTTTGTCAATACCTCAAGAGTTGTAGAAAGGAATTATTAGTGATCATACTAACACTTGCCGATATGCTTTATCAACTTTCAACCATGTACGAGACGATATTATAGGAAATTTCGCTTTTGGACAAGCCTACAGGCAATTTTGTTGGTAAAAATGTTAAATAGCCTGGCAAAGCTGCTCGCTCGCGTTGTGAGCAGGCGGATTCAGTCTCGCATCACTCTATTCCAGGATCCAGCGCCATCTGCTCTCCGTATCTAATGGTCTGTGAGGCCGCTATCATAAAATTCCTAAATAGAGGATGCGGCCGGTTGGGGCGAGAGAGGAACTCCGGATGGAACTGCACCCCTAACATCCATGGGTGGTCCACCACCTCCATTATTTCCACCAGTTTGCCATCCGGCGAAAGGCCGCTGGCGCTAAGTCCGCCGTTCTGTAGTAAATCCTTGTAGCCGTTATTAAACTCAAATCGATGCCTGTGCCGCTCCTGAACGGTGATGCTGCCATACGCCGCTTCCGCTTTAGTACCAGGCACCAGGCTGCACGGATAGACGCCCAGCCTCATAGTGCCGCCGCGGTCAGATACATCCTTCTGGTCAGGCATCAGGTCTACCACAGGATGCCTGGTAGATGGCTCAAACTCTGTCGAGTTAGGCTCGTTGGAGCCCAAAAGGCACCTCGTGTATTCTATCACCATTATTTGCATGCCGAGGCACAGGCCCAGATACGGGACCTTTCGCTCTCTGGCATACTTGGCGGCAAGTATCATCCCTTCGACTCCTCTGTTGCCAAAGCCCCCGGGTACAACAATGCCCTTCGCAGACCGTAAGAACTCGGAGCAACCTTTAGTCTCTAACTCCTCGGAGTGGACCCACTGGATGTCTACATCGCAGTTAAGGCTTAACGCTGCATGCCGGAGCGATTCAGCAACGGAGAGGTAGGCGTCTCGTAGCTGGACGTATTTTCCAACCAGGGCTATGGGTATGCTTTCCTTGGGATTTTTTATGCGTTCTACCAGTTGGCGCCACTCAGCCAACTCGCTGTGGTGGTGTTCCAGCTCTAATCGCTCTGATATTATGTCTCCCAACTGCGCCTCCTCTAGCACCAAAGGTGCTTCATAGGCGGTACTCAGGGTAGGCATTGGTATGACAGCCCGCTTTTCAACGTCGCAAAACAGGGCGATCTTTTCCTTAATATCGTCCGTAACTTCATGGTCTGATCGACATATGATTACGTCGGGGTGGACACCCATGCTGCGGAGCTCTTTTACGCTGTGCTGGGTTGGCTTAGTTTTTAGCTCTCCGGTCGCTCCTATATATGGCAGCAGGGTAACATGAATATATAACACGTTGCCCCGTCCCACGTCATTCCTCATCTGCCGTATCGCCTCCAGGAACGGCTGGCCCTCGATATCGCCAACCGTTCCGCCAACCTCTACGATTACTACGTCAGCGCCAGTGCTCTGTCCGACCTTCTTGATCCGTGCTTTGATCTCGTTGGTAACATGAGGAACAACTTGAATGGTACCGCCCAGAAAGTCACCTCTGCGCTCCCTTGTTATTACGGAGCTGTACACTTGTCCGGTTGTTACGCTGGAGGCGCTGGTTAGGTCGACATCGATAAATCGCTCATAGTGTCCCAGATCCAGGTCGGTCTCGGCGCCATCGCTGGTGACAAACACTTCGCCGTGCTGGTATGGGGACATAGTCCCGGGGTCTA
Organism: Dehalococcoidia bacterium; assembly: GCA_009693005.1. Classification (GTDB taxonomy): domain Bacteria; phylum Chloroflexota; class Dehalococcoidia; order SHYD01; family SHYC01; genus SHYC01. The sequence goes on from SHYC01000065.1 coordinate 9,961, forward strand.
CGTTCAGGTAGGGGTCCAGTTTTTGGGCTGCAACAGATAGACCTCTGCTCTTTAAGAGTCTTCCTATTGAGGCTACGGTAATTCCCTTGCCGACTGAACTGACCACACCACCGGTAACAAATATATACTTAGTCAAGAATGCCTCCCTTCTATTAAAAAAGCAACCCTACCAATACCCTACCCGCCATAGGTACGTTGTTGTAACTGCAGAGTTCTCACGAACTTTTGATGTGCTTTTATCCTTGGAGGGAGAGATGCCTGTCCGTTGCCCCAAGATACCATCATGGGGCAAGTCAAGAGGGACTGCCAGAGGAAATAATCTTACCAAATAAATGGCTTACACAAATAAGCTTCGTAGGAGGAGGTGGCTATAAAAACGCCTCGTTTCTTTAAAGGAGGGGTTGGCCACCCCCGCTATCCTCCGCAAGAACCGTCTCGAATGATAATAAATAGATAAGCATGTATCTGTCAAGCTGGTCTACGTTTTTGAACTATGCGGCCGTTTTT
>SHYC01000066.1 GCA_009693005.1 Dehalococcoidia bacterium
CGGCTACTTGACGTCGGGAAGTTACGTGGTGGGCTACTATGCCGCCAACGGCGACAAAAAGTGCACCGAGACCTTACCTGCCTCCAGCGGCGCCCTAAACAGCTCATGTGATTTTCTGAGTCCAGCGGCGTCCGGTACGTGGCACGCTGTGGCCTTTGATCCCGGGATCACGGCTCCTGTTACTTACGGAGCGATCGACACCGATGACCATCGAGTCATCTCAGATGATAACTTCATCGTGCAGTCAGGCGCCATACTCCCTGAAGTGCCCAGCGTAATTGCGACGATTTTGATCGGAATGGCAACGCTGGGGGTGTTCTACTGGTTTAGCAAGTCGAAGTCACGCAGGCGGGGCGGTAGGTTAATTTGAATAACAAACATAATGTAGTCTTCGGGCTGTCTCTGGTGATGTTTGCGGCTCTGTTAGTGGCAACCGTGCTCCACCGGGCAGCCGATGACTCGACCACTAGCCGGGGCAGTGTTGAAAGCGGCGTCGCGCCGGCCGTTGTGGCCGCGGCGTCCGTGGCGACGCAGCGGGTGGATGTGATGGAGGCCGGGGAGCAGTGGATCCTCTCAGTGAGGCTGGCCAATCCTGATGAGGATAACTATCTCTGTTCTATAGAGATATCGGTAGATGGAAAGGTTATCCGGGATGAGGCAATTCTCGAGCGCGGTTCAGCATACTCTTACGTCCATCATATCTATAAGGACCAGATAGAGACCGGCGACGTGAAGGTTAATATTACCAAGTCCAATACGGAGGCTACGGCGGAGTTCAACTATAAACTGAAGCCTACCAGGATCTCGTGAGCACGTTAACCTATGCCCTGGGAACATCCATACGGGCGCGGGTCCTGGCGCATCAGCAGCATTTCCCGGTTGGGTACATATTCGGCATAGGTATCGCGGAGTATCTTTTCGCATACCACGATGTCGCTTTTGGGGTTGTTATCTGTCTCGGAATGGTGCTGGTTTCGTATCTGCTGCTGTCTATGGTTGAGTTGGACCCTTTGATCGCAAGATGTATAGAGGCGATAAGCTTGTCACCGATGTACATACTTTTTACTGCCAGCTTGCCGTGGTTCATGTTGAAGGAAGAGTATCTTTTGCCGGGTGTCTATTCAGTCATCCTGGCGCTGGTGTTCTGGCATATATATCGCCAAAAGTATACCAGCGATGAGCTGAAGGGCATGGGCTGGCGGGTTATCAGGCCTGCCAGGCAGATAATTATGGGGCTGACCATCGCGGTGCCAACCGGGCTCGTCGAGTTCTTGATCCTTAGGCCGGACCCGGCTGCTCCATCCTTGGCGGGGCCAACACTTATGAGAGACGCGTTCTATATGTTTTGTTTTGTGGCGGTGGCAGAAGAGGTGCTGTTTAGAGGCTTGGTGCAGCAGAGCTTGATGAACGCATTTGGATTTTGGCATGGGGTAATCATAACCTCGGTCCTCTTTGCGGTGATGCACATGAGTTGGCGGTCGGTGCCGGAGTTGGGGTTCGTATTTTTGGCCAGTATGATGCTGGGCTACATGAGGGTGCGGACCAAGAGTCTTGTGGGGCCGCTGGCATGGCACGGCATGAACAACACTATACTGGTTGGAGTGCTTCCATATTTAATCAGAAAATAGAGAAGGAACGGGATACTAAGTGATAATGCAGCTTGGATGGGCTGGGACATCAAGGCGGTCCAGGGTGGCGGGATTCCTGGCAGCGGGCGTGATATTGCTTGCGTTTCACTCCGCCGCCTTATTATACAAGTTGCAGGAGCCTTTGGTCCTGGCTGCCTACGTGCTCAATGGTCACATGTCGCCATGGATAGTCGGAGGCCTGGCGTCAGCCCTAATGTGGAGTAAGAAGGATGAGCTTTGGAACGGCATGGCCCACAATGGGATCACATGGCCGTACGCGGGCGTCGGTGTCGTTATTATCGGCATCTCAACACTGTTGCCGTTCTATGCTGCTATTATATTAGGAATGTTCGGGGTGTTTTGTATGCTGTTTGGGCGGGCCGCCGTGATGATAATGCCGGGTATCCTGGCGTACGCGGTGGTTTTGTTGTATCCTGCTATGGTAGATACCTATGCGCAGGTCGGCTACGCTGATACTGTGCTTGGCCCGGTGGCTTGGATGGTGCAACTGCTGGGAGTCCCGGCTGGGATTTCCGGAACAAGTGTTTCGCTGGCATTGCCAGGCAGTCAGGAGCTTCGACTTGGAGTGGTGGCGGATTGCGCCGGTCCAACCAGCATGGCCCTGTTTCTGAGCATCTTCATATTGATGTTTGCTCACAGGCAGATACCCTGGCGGACCGGCCTTATGGTGCTGTTGGTTGGGGTCACGGGCACTTGGCTCCAGAATGTCGTCCGAGTGTTGTCCGTGCTGGTTGTAGGGAACCGGTTCGGGGAGGACGCGCTGTGGTCAGCTCATGAGTACCTCAGTTACATTGTGTTTCCTGGGTGGTACCTGGTGTTTACAATGTTCTATGTATCGGTTGCCAATAAGACTCAGACGGACGTATCCTATAAACTCTCGTTAGTATAAGAGGTGTAGAATGAGCGCATATACAAAGACCGAAGAGATCAAAGTAGGAGCGGGTGATCGTCCCCTGGACGCGTGGCTCAGGCTGGGGATACTATGGCTGATGGCCATACCGGTAGTGCTCTTCATGTTCTCGGGCCAGGACCAGAAGGAGTTTCTTAGGCTTAGCGTTATGCCTGAGGTCCCGCGCGTGGGCGAGCCGCTGCAGGTGACGCTGCAACTGGTGAACACCCAGCCCGAAGCCAGGGAGATAAAGTACAATCTGTATTCCAACGGCGGCAGTGTCTTGGACGGGACGGCCAGTTTGGCCCCGGGTCAGAGCCAGCAGTATAGGTATATAACAGAGGCGGGCGCGGAGATAGGCCGTCAGACTACGTTCCTGGCCAAAGCCTCTCTCGGGGGTGAAGCTATGGAGAAAAGCAGGTCGCTGCCCCCGTATCCACCTCAGATATGGTCAAGCTTCGTCTCGTTCGCTTCGTTTTCTACATCGATGATGAGTTCGATGTCCACGGCTATCTATTACAAGGACTATTTTGGTGGCGGGATTGGCGCTAATCTTGGTCTATTCATGGTGGCGTCGTTGTTGTTCCTATCTATATTCCAGGAAGTTACCTACCCGATGGTCAAGGACAACAGGACGCACCTGCTGACCAGGCTTCACGGCCGGTTTCATGAGCTGGTGGTCCTTTTAGCTATAGTCTTTGTAGGAATTGTTTATACAATCGTGATGCTGAAGATGTAGCAGAACTGGTCATGCAGCTATATCTGCAGGCTTGGGTGCTGGTGGCTTGGCCAGCAGCATCCAAAAGGCGGCCAGTGTATATGACACAACGAACAGCGTGAAGGCAGGAGCATAGCCGCCGGTCATATCATAAGCAAGGCCCGCTGCTATTGGGCCGATCGAGTTGGCCGTTAGCTGGAAGGGGGCAATAAGGCCGGTTATTGAGCCCAGTGAACGGCGTCCAAAGTAATTTGCGAGCATAAGGCTATTCAATATCTGCCATCCCCCGATGATGAAGCCGTAACCGACGGCGAATAGATAAGCTGTGAATTTGCCGTCTACTTTCATCAGCGCCACCACAAGCACTGCTGACAGTATCAGAGATAATGACGAGCACATTCTAATAGGAAACTTCTCCGCCAGGAACCCCCAGACGATCCCTCCCACTCCTCCCATGACAAAAAGCAGGCTGGTCGCGCCAACGGCGACAAATGGGTCGATCCCCTTGTCCGTCATGTATGGCACCAGGTGAAGGTTCACCCCCGCTCCCACGATAGACGCTTGCGCAGAAGCGAGGGCTACAAGCCACAATGCCCGCGTCCTCACCGCCTCTCCAAGGCTCCAGGATGGCTCCAGGACTCGCTGGACGGCGCGAAGGCGTTCCCCATCATCTATTTCGGACGCGCCTGCTGCTGCTGCCGAGGATGATATCGGGGGGTCTCCGTCTGGGAGCAACCCCATCGTTTCCGGGCGGTGTCTCAAGAATAGCAGCGACGGGACCATAGCCACTACCCAACCGATAATTCCCAGCACGTTCCATCCGGTCCTCCAGCCGAACCTGGAAAGCAAAAACTGGCATAGCAGCGGTAACGAAGCCTGGCCCGCTCGGGTACCCAGGGACGCCAGGCTGACGGCCCTGCCTCTTCGTCGGATAAACCAGTTGGAGACTGCTACGTTGCCGGCAAGGCCGGTGACTCCGAGCACCATGCCCCTCCCAAAGCTAAAGGCCATCCAGAATTGCCAGATGTGCTGTGCAAGGCCCGTAGAGAAAAGGCTTCCACTATACAGGAACTGGCCGATCGACATAGTTACCCTCGGGCCGTACCTGTCCAGTATCTGGCCCGATATTGGGGCAAGTACCGCGCCTATAATTGAGCCGATGCTAATGCTGAGGGATATCTGAGATCGTGACCATCCCATGTCGTCCGACATTGGCTTCATAAAGACCGCCAGGACCGGGTTGAATTCGCCGGTCTGGGCAAAGTTTGAGGCCGCGATCGTCATGACTATGATCCAGCCGTAGAATAAGCCTCGGGGCTTGGAGGCACCTGTTTCTTTTGGGTTGTCCTTGCTCAAATTAGTACTCCTATGGATCTCGAGAGTGAGGGGTCTGAGCCACGAAGGGTCGGGCGTTCCCTATTGTCTACTTTGATTCCTGCGTAGTCAAATTTTATGAGTCCTGCGCGGCGGCCCGCGGCGCCGCAGCAACGCCTCAGAGTCTACTTATCTTGCTACTATATTTAAGCCCTGATATAATTCCCTGCGTTGCTATGGCTTATCCCAGAGCGTATTCTCAATCATCAAGGCGGGATAATGAACGATGTAGTCCATGTGCTGGTAGTTTCGAGCGTCACCCCGGCGCTCTTGCAACAGATGAGATCGGTATCGACAAGGCTATTGGTCGAGGATGGGGCAGCACTGCTCTTGAACGTGTTTGGGGCAGCACTGCGTCCCGGGCAGGCTCCTCCACAGCCTCCGGCCGAGGGTTCAGACTTGGACGAGATGCTGGCCCAGGCGGAGGTCATCCTTGCGCCCAGGCGGCTGCCGGGCGACACCCTGCAAAGGGCCCCTCACCTCAAGTGGATCCAGGCGACAAGCGCTGGGATCGACTTTTTGGATAATACCGGAATACTTGAGACGGACATCGTGCTTACGACCGCCAGCGGTATACATGTAGTCCCGATGACCGAGTACGTCGTAACCGCCATCCTGTATTTTACCAAAGAAGTCAGCAGGCTGATGGAGAATAAGAACTCCAAAAGTTGGGACCGTTTCAACCTCAGAGAGCTTAAGGGGCAGACGATAGGGGTGATTGGGCTTGGCAACATAGGCATGGAGATCGCCCGCGTGACCAAAGCCCTTGGCATGAATGTCCTGGGTGTCCGAAGGTCAAAACCTTCCGTCCCTGTCCCTTTTGTGGACGCCGTTTACCGGCCCAGCGATTTAGGAACGGTGCTGAAGGCCAGCGATTTTGTGGCGCTCGCTGTTCCTATAACACCCGAAACAAAGCACATGATTGGTGAGGTCCAGCTCAGGGAGATGAGACCCAACTCGGTCCTCATCAATATATCACGGGGCTCCGTGGTGGACGAAGCCGCTTTGGTGGTGGCTCTGAAGGAGGGATGGATTGGCGGCGCAGCCCTAGACGTGTTCGAAGCGGAGCCGCTTTCTCTGGGCAGCGAGCTTTGGGACTTGCCGAACGTCTTCATGACGCCGCATATCTCGGCCTTATCAGATCAATACGACGACAGGGCGGCGGGTCTCTTCTGTGAGAACCTGCGCCGCTATCTTGCAGGTGATCAGCTTATCAATCAAGTGGACAAGTCAAAGGGGTATTAGAAATGACAATAAAAATAGATGACATGTATGAAAAGGTCGCGGTGTCCCTGGTGGAGGCCAGAATAAGAATCAGAGCCTTGCTGGAGCTTCTAGAGGAGAAGCAGGTCTTGCTCCCGGGCGAGTTTGAAGACAAAGCAGGTAAACTATGGGAAAGCGATTTTAGTGAGATCTATGAGGAGATAACTACGCCGGCTCCTGAAGACTTAACCACTCCGGAAACCCATCCGGCTCCCAAGCCCCTGAGCGCGGACGAGTACGCCATAGGAATGCTGCAGAATCTGATAGACGAGGCAATCGGCTCGAGAATAAGGATCAGGGCCATCCTGGAGGTAATGGAGGACAAAGGTATCTTCGCCAAGGGAGAGTTCGAGGCCAAAGCGGAGGCGGTATGGGAGAGAGACTTTGAGGAGATGACCCTGGAGTTCTATAAGAAATTTTCTTAAGACCGGTATCCTTTTTAGGGTTCGGGCTGGAAGAAAATGGAAGCATCAGAGGACCTATTCGAGTAACTTGACCACCTAACTCATCATCCGGCAAGTATTCAAAGGGTCTTGATCCTGCAAGGTCAGTTCCTTGGGAAGGGCGTAACGGAGACGTCGTTGGACAGGACTCGCCTCATCGCTGAGATATCGTCGAAATGGACTGGTCCCAGCGCTGTAGACGAGATAAGACGACGGCGGGAGAAGGGTATCTAGATGCTGCATTTTGCCCAATTCCGGCTAACTGCCCTCGCTCCATAAGCTCCTATTCTCCGGATTCTCTGCGCCACAGCCCTATTCGGGCACTTCGGCCAGTTGAATTATCCGCGCTTCCCGGCCCTGCGGGGTCAGCTCCAGGATAGCGACGGAGCCAAGCTTCATCACTTGCTTTAGCATGCTGGTGCTTCCAGGATTTATGAAGAGCACTCCCTGGTGGGTCTCCACCAATGGTTCATGGGTGTAGCCGAAGACCACGATGTCCACCGGCTTGTCGAAGATGGTCGACAACGCCGCAGGTATGGACTCATTAGCAGGGAATCGTCTCGCCATAATCCCCGGTAGGAAGTCGTCGCCCAGGCTCGACATGATCAGCTCATGGACCAGGCCAATGGTGTGTCCGCCTGCCTCCACCGTTATCGGCTGGCTATTTCGGGGAGCGGCCTCCCTGAGGCTCGACGCCCACGATGACGACGACCTGACCGGCGCGATACGCTCCAGCCATTCTATGCAAGAGTGAGTGTAGATATCCCCCGCGTGTAGGATGAGTTCAACCCCCTCAAAGGCCCGGACGACCTGGTGCGGAGGCTCCTTACCCATGCTTGGGATGTGGGTGTCTGAGATTAGGCCGATCTTCATGAGCTTCTTCACTTCCTATACTGATGTCAGGCGTGCCATCTGACCCTTGGGGGATGGCCATCCGGAGCGAGCGTAACATTACGCCCTCCGCCGTTTCTTCTTCCACCACCTCCTGCTGGCTCGTGCGAGCTAGTGTAAAGCTGTGCTGGTCAAGTATATCACACAGAACGGCCTCGATAATACCGGATCAGGAGCTGTGAGTGTGCCGGTTTACTGCCGAGAGGGGGAGCTGTAGGCTCAGAGCGTGCGAACAAATTGCGCTAGCACACCAGGCTAAAGCCGTTCGACGAGGTTCAGGACCAGCCTGGGGCAATACCAAAGACTAACAGGCTCTGTGGGCACGGTTGTAGAACGGATTCTTCGCTGCGGCTCAGAATGACGATATGGCGGCGGCGCATCACGCCTTCAACAGCCCCTTGTGCCGCAGCGCCCGCTCCAGCGACGGCTGCATCTTCATCGCCTGGAACTCGGCGATGGCGAAGTCCAGATGTTCCATCGCCTCCTTGCGTATGACATCCGCCTCTTCCTTGCGACTTGCGCCTGGCTCACTTGCCCCTTGTAATAGCAGTTCCGCAAGCTGAAGGTGCGTGAGCGCGGCCTCCGGGCGGAAGCGCACCTTGGCGCACACCTCTAGCGCCTGTTGGTAATAGTCTTTGGCCTTCTCCCTATCCCCCAGCAGCGCCGCAGCCGCGCCCAGCACCCGGGCAAAGCTTGTTAGCTGCCCGAGGGATATCATAGAACCCAGGCCATCTAGTCGGGACTCCAATATCCCAGCTATCTCGGCATTACCTGACAGCAGCGCCGTCTCCAGGAGCCCTACAAGGGTCCCGGATGGGGCATCGTCCAACAGTTGAGTGAGCCCCAACTCCGTTATGATTGCGTCTAAAGCAGCATTTGCTTCGGCCCGGCGTCCTAGATGAGCTAGGAAGAAAGCTCGATTTAGCCGAACTCCCCAACGCTCCTGTGCGCCAGCCAGTTGACCAGCCATTGGCAGCAGCGAAAGGGCCTCCTCACCCCGGCCGAGTAGCAGCAGGGGCTGAACCATAACCGCTGTGGCGAACTGCCGGCCCATGATGGGGCTACCCAACTCCTCGGACCACACAACCAGACGCTCACCAATAGCAACCGCATCCTCCAGATGCCCATCGACTTTATGCAAGAGTCCCTCCACGACTAGAGACTGTAAGCGGATGTACGAATCCTGCGTACGCGTTGCCAACTCGTCCATCTGCCGCCAAACTCTCTCTGCTCCCTCCCTGTCCCCAGAGGCTAGGAATTCGTTACCGGATGTCGTGAGTACTAAACCCAGTGTTCGTGCGGTGACCCCCTCGTTGGCTCTCTTGCTGAACTCCTCTGCCAGCTCTAGCCGGGCCTTCTTGTGCTGCGCCGCCGCGTCACCGTTAAGGACTCCTCGGACTGCGTAGAACAAGGCCTCAGGGTCGTCGAGCTGACGGGCCGTCTCCAGAGCCCTCATTCTACCCGACCAAGACTCGGCCCACCTGCCAGCCGCGGTCATGATGACGGCTAGGGCTTCATCAGCGTACACTCGGTCGATGGTTCCTGGCTCCGCGTAGCGGTCTGCCCGGCCAGCCCACAGGCCGAACGCCGGGGTACCGTATATGGTTCCAGCCCCGTAACGCCGCAGCGCCACGAGAGCAATCCGGCACGCCCGGGAGGTACGCGCGCGGTCCGACAGCGCCTCTGCCAGCGAAAAAGCCGCTTCGGCTACGGACTCATAGACCCGAAGCGGTTCCCCAGCGGGCATGAGGGCCTCCGCCAAAACCAGCAGCAGGTCACAGTGCTTTGCTTTGTCGTCGGGGTCAAGCACCTCCTGCACGTCTATGGCCCGCTCCAGCAGCCGCGCCGCCTCTCCATAGTCGAAGACCGACATCGCCTTCTGCGCCGCGGTCTCGCCATAGCTCACAGCCTTCCCCAAATCGGAGGGGTCGGAGGAGTGGGAGAAGTGCTCCGCCAGCTCGGCGGCATGCTCGGTCAGGCGGGCTTTGTAGCCCTCTTCCAAGGCTTTACCCACCTGCTGGTGCAGTCTGATGCGGCGGGCCGCGCCGGTCTCTTCATACAGCGTCTGGCGGAAGAAGGCATGTGTAAACCTATAATGCACGCCTCCCACCTGTGAGCGCTCCTCCAATACCCCTACTCTTACCGCTTCTTCAAGGGAGGTAAGCAGACTCTCTTCATCGGTATTCACCATTCTGCTCAGTATCCCAAGGTCAAAGTCTCTCCCTATTACCGCGGCTACGGTCAGCAGGCGGTTGCACTCAGGACTGAGCCTGGAGAGCCGCTTTCCTATGACGTCTCTCAGTCCCTCCGGTATGCTCATGGCCAGGGCGTCACCGCTCTGCCAGCGTCCATCCTGGCGGGTCATCATCCCTTCCTCGACGATGTAGCGCAGCGCCTCCTGGATGAACAGCGGATTGCCCTCGGCCTGTTTGTACATCGCCTCCGCCAGTCCCCAGGGGGCGTCCTGTCCTGTGATGGCTTTTATCATCCGGAGTACTTCGTCGATATTAAGTCCCCGCAGTGTGACTCTGCCGAAGCTGCTGGCCCTTCTTAGCTCCGCCAGCACCGACGACAAGGGATGCGCCCGGTCCACCTCCACATCGCGATATGTCCCAATAATCAGCAGCCTGGCTCCAGCCAGATTTCTCGCTAAATGTACCAATAAGTCCAGTGTCCCTTTGTCAGACCAGTGTAGGTCTTCCAGGACAACAAGCATGGGCTGAGTCGACGAAGCGTTGCGCAGGAAGCTGGTCACGGATTGCAGCAGCCGCCAGCGGTCATCCTCCGGGTCTCCCGACGGCCGCATCTCTATCTGCACCTTGTCCCTAATCTCAGAGACAATCCTGGCAACGTCAGCGGCCCCGGCGCCCAGTTCATCTTTAAGAGCTTCAGGGGAACGCTCAAGCACGTAGGTGCGCATGGCCTCGACAAAAGCGAGATACGGCATGGACAGCGAGCCTTCTTCATAGCAATGGCCGAGCAGGGTGCGACCGCCGCGGAGGGACACATAAGTAGTTAGCTGCTCGCAGATGGCGGTCTTGCCTATCCCAGGCTCACCGACCACCATGGTCAGGGAGCCGTTACCGGAGAGGGCGTTATCAAAGGCAGTCTGAAGCTGCCGAAGCTCGGCCTCTCTGGCTACGAAGGTGCGGCGGTATATAGGGCTGTCTGTTAGTGCATTGGGCCCGCCCTTCAGGGCGGCGGTAGCATCCCCATCCCC
>SHYC01000067.1 GCA_009693005.1 Dehalococcoidia bacterium
CTCAACAAAGACATCCCCATCCTGGCGATCTGCAGAGGAATGCAGCTGCTAAACGTGGCCCTTGGAGGCAAACTGCTCCAGGACATACCGGGACACCGCAGTCCGGAGGGCGGCCCGGAGTTCCACGATATTCACATAATGGCAGAGAGCCGGCTGGCCCGGATCATTGGCATGTCGGGTGACATAAAAGTCAACAGCCGCCACCATCAGGCGGTGCATCCCAGCAACAAAGCAGCAGAGCTCATAGCAGCAGCCTACAGGACCGAAGACGGCGTGATAGAGGCGTTGGAGAGTAATAATCACACGTGGGTTATCGGCGTCCAGTCGCATCCGCAGCGGAAGAATGAGATGCCCGAAGGCTTTCAGAACCTCTTTACTTCCTTCGTGCAGGCCGCGCGGCGGTCTGGAAGATAGATCCTTAGACTGCTCAAAAGATTGGGAGGTCAATTAGCCACGATTCCGGCCAATCGCAGGGTTGTAGGGGGCGGATCGAACTTATTGCCATGCACTCCCCTCGGTCTTAAAATGCCAGCACGGGTAAGGCGTGAAAACAACCCAGAAAACGGCGTGATGTAACTATAAAAGGAGGAAGAACCAGTGTATTACAGCGGACTTCATACTACCCAGCACAGGGTAAGGGCCAGGAGCTCGGAGCGGTGCTCGCAGAAATGGTAAAGAGCGCTCCCTCCAGAGGAGAATCAGCGGTCCTGTCCATACAGCGTTTCAGTGTGGATGGGCCTATTCCCGTACTTTCCCGACGGTGGGCCAATCTCGCCGCCTACGAAGCTCAGCTACAGCGTAACCGCTCTGATTCGGGGTTTAGACCGGCTCAGGACAAGATTGCTTTACTAACCACGCGGCCCACCAAACAAGAGCTGTTTGAGGAGCTGGTTCCCGTAGCGCCAGGTACGGTGCGGGGGTTGTATACAAATCGCACCTCTTACTACCCCGCGTTGGACAAGATAGGAGAGCTCAGGGCATTGCTTGAGGAACGGGTAAAGAGCGCTTCCTCCCGAGGCGTGTCGCAGAGTCTGTCTGCGCAGCGTTTCTCCTCCGAAGGGCCGGTTTACGTCCTTGTCAGCGGATCGCCGGACCTCGCCACCTTCGAGGCAACTAACGACCGCAACCGCGCCGGGACCGCAGACTTTGGTAGAAAAGCTGCAGCCCTGGTCAGACAGCCGAACAAACAGGAGCTGTTCGAGACGCTGGCGCCGCGCCGCTAGAGGCTCACGCCTCTTGCTCACACCCCAATACCCATAATAGAGCAAGAGATAGCTGGACAAGGCGGGTGGGGACGTTTGTTGAGGCTCTCGAAACGAACGGGAGTGGCCAGGGCCGGCACCCCGAAGCCTTCGGGAGCCTCGCCGCGTACGATCCGTTCCGAGACACTCCGCTCTAAGGAGAGTCCGCAACGCGGACAGGCAACGCCTGACGCCTGCTGTTCAGTGGTCTCCCAGGGTGCAGCTTCGTTGATAGGGTAAAGCACATAAGATACGAGAGCCTAAATGCGGCAACGTGGCCTACATTTATGAAAGTATGAGAGGAGATATCGCGATGTACGTAACCAGAAACGAATATATGGTAACCGCGGGCAGGTACGATCAGTACGAGGCAAGAAACAGCAAATTCTTCGAGTTGTTAAGGGCGCAGCCCGGTTACCAGGCAGGATTTCTACTGCAGTCCCTGGGCAGCCCGGCCAAATACACCCGACTGGGGCGATGTGAGAGCCGGGAGGCACAGATGGCCTTCACCAAAAGCGATAAAATTAGGACCTTCCAGCAGGCGAATCCTAACGACGGGATGTGGACCCCGAGCGGCCCCCAGCAAGCCTTCGAGGTTCTGGTCATTGTCGACGGGGCGTGGGAGGCCAAGTACGCGAACATTGTGGACTGGAACATCAAGCCGGGAATGGCCGCGGCCTTCGAAAGCAACCGCAAGGCCCTCTTCGAGCTGCGGAAGCAGCACTTGTCGGGTAAAGGGTGGGTATCCAGCCGCCTGGCGCGGTTCCTGGGGACCGCCAACAAGTACTTCATTCTCAATCTCGACTCTGGGCCGGAGTTCGCGGGCGACGCTGATGTGCCTGAGATCCAGCTCTTCAATCTCCGTTCCCCGGGCGCTGACTTCCGCAGCACGCCCAATGTTCAAGAGAGGTACGAGGTAATCCAGAGGGTGTAGCAAGGTGTCGTGATTCTGAAGACGGTTTTAGAAAGGAGGGTGCAAAATGCAGTTCATGGTTGTTTATCACGCGGGTCCAGAGGGATTGGGGCCCAACGTTCCGCTACGCTGGCAGCACGGGCCCACTCCAGGGGTGACTGTGGTATCCGCCTGGGTCAGCGCGGCCATTGTTGGCGACGGAAGCGAAGGGCTAGCGGAGGGTCGCACCTACGTGGTAATCGAGACAGATTCATATCAAGGGCTAGCCGCTTACACCAACTATATGCGGCCATACGTTAGACAGATCGAGGTACGGGTCGTTAACGACTACCTGCCTCAGACAAAAGCCTACGAGGCAAAAGACACGGAGCAGGTACCCAGGGCTCCCAACGCTACCGACGAGCAGAGGCGGCGTCAACTCGAGTTCGCCAAGCGCTATATTGCCGCAGCTAGCCCTGGCGAAGCTTTGGAGATATGGCGGAACACTTCTGGGCTTGGGGGAGGCAAGGATATCCTGGAAGCTTTAAAGATGCGCCAGGAGTTGGATCGCTTTTAAGGGCGCGCTTAGGTTCTAAGAACAGCGTGTACTCAGAGGTACGCTGCCCTATCCCGCCGGGCCTCCCTTCAGGCGGGTTCTGCACCAGTCCACAGAGAGTTCACCAAAGGCTGGCCCGGCAGAGCCCGGGCCCTCAAGGCAGCCCGTCTAATTCAGTAGACGGGTTTTCCTGTTCCTGCCGGACAAGGATGGCGCGGCTCTCTTGCAAGCTGAAAGGCGGGTACTCGTCTGTAAGCAGCGTAACATAGGCGCCAACCCTCGCGTACCAGCACAGGATTCCCCTGACCAGACTGAAAGTTTGCGAGTGCGGGCGGCCTTTGAACAGGATGAATATCCCTAGGAAGAGCACAAGTAGAAGCAGTAGTTTGTAGAGCAGGTACAATATTAGATAGTGCGGGATAGCCAGAAGCCACCATTTGACCAGGCCCAGCCGCTGCGAGAGCCGCTCCGCGTATACGACTTCAAAGGTGGCGGGGTATGGGCCGCCCAAGCTGAAGGGCGGGTATTCATCTCGTAGCAAAGCAGCGTACACTGCGACCCTGAAGCCCCATCTGTTTACTCCCACCACGAAATCAAAGAGCCGCCTGGGATACCTACCGGTAACCAGCACCGCCGGCAGCGCCACGGCCGTCGCCATGAGCATAGCAACCCACAGCAGCGCCAGCGCCACCAGGTGGGGCACTATGAACAGCCACGACTTAAAGAACACCCTCCAGCGAGAGAGTCTCTGCGGCTCTGGAATTGAGACCGAGATGGGATAATTGATCATATTAGTCCTAGGATTTGGCGGTACTGCCTAGAGTTCTGGCATCCACCACTGTATCTTCTTTGCGCTCGCCAGCAGCGCCATAGAGGATGACAATAAGCTACACTAGCGCCAGCCGCGACTCACCCCCAAACCCCCTCTAGGGGGTTCAAGGTATCCCTTCGGGAAGATATTAACAAGGGGACACCCCCTGTACCCCCGCCAAAGGGGATACCCCTTCTGGACTCCCCTTTCTCAGACCACCCTAAGTCTAGCATCGCGACCGTTTCTCGGATACAATAACGCATAGACTCAAGGCTTGTATCAGGAAACCACGGAGGCACGCGGGATGAAGTGGAGCTCTCACGTATCGGAGAAGAAGACTGCCTGGGAGGCAGTGAGCGAGTGTGCTTATGAGATAAACAGGCAGCTGGCAGGGGAGATTCCTGACCTTGCGATTGTATTTGTATCCAAACACTTCGCGGATGAATATGGGATTATACCCAGCATGGTAAGGGACCGGCTGAACGGAGCTTCATTAATAGGATGCTCTGCCGATGGAGTTATCGGAGGCGGACATGAGGTGGAGGGCCGGCCGGCCCTGGCTATCACCGCCGGTTTCCTACCCGAAGTCAGCGTCCGCACCTTCCATTTGCGAGATCGGGACCTTCCGGACATGGACGCGCCGCCCAGCGCCTGGGAAGAGCTTATTGGTGTTGAGGCAGTCAAAGAGCCTCAGTTTGTAATTCTGGCCGACCCCTTCTCGTTCCACGCGGAAAACTTTCTCCTGGGGATGGACTACGCGTATCCGAACTCCGTCAAGATAGGAGGCCTGGCCAGTGGCGGTGCCGATGCCGGCAGCAACGCGATATACCTGGGTAATGACGCTCTTTCCTCCGGGCTCGTTGGCGTAGCCCTCAGCGGCAACATCATGATAGACACGGTGGTAGCTCAAGGCTGCAGGCCCGTTGGTCGTCCAATGACCATAACAAGATGCCAGAGTAATACCGTCCTGGAAATGGACGGGCTGCCTCCGCTTCAGGTTCTCCAGAACATCTTCGAATCTCTAAATGAGAGTGACAAGAAACTGCTGCAGCACTCCCTTTTTCTAGGAGTGGGCATGGACGAGCTTCGCGATGAGCACCGTCATGGAGACTTCCTCATTCGCAACCTGCTTGGAATGGACGCCAAGCATGGCGCCATTTCCGTGGGAGCTTATCTGAGGGAGGGACAAACCGTACAGTTCCACCTCCGTGACGCTCAGACCTCGGCAGAAGACCTGGACCTCTTGCTCGGACAGTATGCAGGACAGGAGGAATGTCTGCCCGGAGAGGGCGCTGTCCTCTTCTCCTGCCTGGGACGCGGTTATGATCTGTATGGCAGAGCAGACCACGATACCAATATGTTTATGTCTAAGGTTGGCGCAATGCCGCTGGGCGGATTTTTCTGCAACGGCGAGATAGGCCCCGTCGGCAGCACCACCTACCTTCATGGCTATACCAGTTCCTTCGGGATATTCAGGCCCGCAAGGTAAGCGAGACCTAACCAGGTTAAGTTCGCACTATTTATTTGTCTGGCGGCCTGATGACCAGCACAGGAATTCCGGAGTCTCGTATAACCTTGTCAGCCACGCTGCCGAACAGCACCCTTCCAAATCCACTGCGACCGTGAGTAGATATGGCTATCAACTCTATTCCCTCTTTCTTGCTCTCCGCCATGATACTGTCGGCAGGGTTGCCCTCTGCAACTACCGTAGACACTGTCACACCCAAGGCAGTAAGTCTCGCCGCTACCCTGTTTAAGTACTCGCTTCCTGACTTCCGCTCGGCTTCCTGGATTTCAGTGATGGAGTCTGGATATCCAATCACCCCAGCCTCTAACCCTCCACCCTGGGTCATACCTGCAATCTGCCCAGCCGAGGAGATCGTCTGCAAAATTACCAGGCGTGAACCAAACTTTTTAGCCAGTTCTTCCACGTAGGGCAACACCCGTTCTGCCAGTTCTGACCCATCCAGAGGAACCAGTATTTGATCAAACATTAAGCTCGCTCCTTTACTAGACTATGATCTCCATTTTGCACACTGGCATCGTATACCAAGACAAAGATAAAATGCAATGCCGAGTTGCTAAGTACTAGCCATACATTAGCTATTCTTGCTATGATCCAGATGCAATCCGCCGTACTGGCGGAGGAATCATGTACGGTCTGGCAGATATGATCCTCTTGGAGCACAGGTTGGACTTATCAAACAAAGAAAAACGCGTTTTAATGAAGGCTGTGGAACCCCTGGCTAAGGCTGCCTATTGGCTGTACCGAATGATGTCAGGCGGCAGCTGCAATCCCTTCATTAAAGAAGTGACCGGCAGAATCGACCAAGCCCTGGTGCGGAAAGTGTTGGTGGTGCGGCTCGACGCTATAGGAGACATGCTGCTGAGTGAGCCCGCTATTGCGGCCATTAAGTCCTGCTTTCCCGAAGCCAGGTTGGATGTCATAGGGGCAGGAAGAAGCGAAGAAATCCTCATCAACAATCCCAATGTTGACACGCTCATTCCGTTCAGCGCCCCCTGGCACGCGGCTTGGAGAGGCCAGAGGATAAACTGGCTTACCGCTGCTGTTGAGGTTGCTGAAGTTGCAAAGAAACTGCGACAGGAAAAGTACGATCTGGCCTTTGAGCTGCGTGGCGACGTTAGGGACATCCTCTTTTCCATAGCCAGCGGAGCAAAGGCCGTTTGCGGCAGCAGCTTTAGGGGCGGCGGATTCTTGCTCGACTTTGTTCCAGTCCATAATGAATTCGGCCACCAGGTAGAGATGGCGCTGGATATAGCCGCGTCGGCAGGAGCATCTCCAACCAGGGAAGATCCGCGCCTATATCTGACGCTGGAAGAGAAAAGGAGCGCCGAGAAGGTCCTGCAAAATAATAGCGTGGAATGCATCGCGCTCCACTTGGGAGCAGGGTTCCCCAGCAAATGCCTGCCCATCGAGAAATTTGCCGCGGTGGCGACAGCCTTACACCGGGCTGATTCATCCCGATGCTTCATAGTAGTAGGAGGTCCTGAGGACCGTGTGCTGGCCGATGCCTTCCAAAGCCTGGCCGTTGTCCCAACCACTGACCTTGTGGGTAAGCTCTCAGTAAGAGAGACCGCGGCCGTACTGGAGCGCTGCAGTCTGTTCCTAGGAAACGACAGCGCCCCCATGCATCTGGCAGCGGCGGGTAGCGTGCCTGTGGTTACGTTCTTCGGCCCATCAGAGCCGTGGAAATTCCATCCTTACGGCACCGAGTACCGGCTTCTAGAGGTCGATTTGCCGTGCAGGCCCTGCGACTACGTACACTGCATACATAGCGAGTACCTGTGCATGACCCGACAATCGGTGGACGCAATTGTCGGGGCTGCCGAAGAACTAATAGCCCTGTCCAAACGTAATACTAATGGCAGTATCGCCGGCGTCGGCTAATCTAAACATGAGGAGGGAACCCCGTGGGTTTTTTTGACCGTACAACTGTTAGGATGATCGCATTATCGATCTCGGTAATATTTGGTATTGTAGCTGCAGTGTTCGTGAGCAGCCCGCTCCGTAATCAAGCCGCGGCAGCCGGTTTCGACGTCAGCATACAAGGCTTTGCTTTCAGACTGCCGACTACCCAGGTCTCGGTTGGAGACACCGTTAGATGGACAAATAAAGACTCTGTGGCCCACACGGCAACCAGCAGTAATGGAGCCTAGGACTCCGGAAACTTGAGCGCTGACCAGGGCTTTAGCTTTACTTTCACAGCCGCCGGGAATTTCCCGTATTCTTGCGCCATCCACCCCTCTATGCAGGGCACGATAGTAGCTAGCCAGGGACAGGCGTCTGCGCGCCCCACTCTCACCAGCCCTCCCAGCAGCACCGTCCTGGCCAACTTTAACCCCACGCTGACCTGGGACCTGCCGGCAGGGTCTACTCAGTACCATCTAAAAGTAATCCCCGCAAATAACGACGGCGCCGGTGTGAACATCACAGGCAACGCCGCTGCTGCCAGCGGCTCAACATCAGAGCCTTCCATGAGTGACTATCAGTATGGGTTTGAGTCAACGTCTGCCAGCTCCACCAACAGCTTCACAATTCCGGCGCCGCCGCAGTGGTACGGTCTGCTGCCGGATATGGGCTATACCTGGATGGTGAGAGCGACAAGCTCGCCGCTGTCGCTTGGAGAGAACGACTTGGGATGGAGCGACTGGTCTCAAACATTTAGTTTTAGGACTCCTGTGGTCAGTAGCGCCATAATCGGGGCGGTATCTCCCACAAATGGGGCCACTGTCGACTCGCCTACTCCTACCGTCCAGTGGTCTAATAGCAATCCCAACATCTTTTACTACGAGGTCCAGATCAGCAAGGACCCGTCCTTTGGGCCAAACGCCTTCCTGTACTCGGAGCTAAGGCATGGCGGCGTGACATCTCCTCCCAACAGCTACACCGTTCCATCGCAGTTCCCTCTTGAGCTTAACACTCGCTACTACTGGCATGTCCGCCCAAGGATACAGGGAGACGGAACGGTGTTGCCATGGAGCACAAGTTGGGAGTTCGTAACTGTCACACCTGGCCCAAGAAGAGGGGCGACAAAATGAACTGTTTCCGTTGCGGAGATGGTTGGGGATGTTCTTGACGTGCTGCCAATACGTAACCCCCAACAGTCCCCTCCAACTAATTTGAAATAAAGTTGTAGACTTGCGTTATAAGATAATAAGCAGTGATACTGTAGCATAGGGTTGCCCCAAGAAGGTGCCGTAGTTGAAGACAGGAGCGCCTATCATAGCGCAAGAACGAGCAACACAAGATACCAAGACCTCCGCTAAGAGAAGGCTGGCCGACCCAAGGCTGGCCCCCTGGCAGAGGCTTGTTCTAGACATTATTTCCCTTAATTTGGGCTTTCTTCTTGCTTACTGGCTGCGCTACCATGCCGGCATAGGTGGCGAGGTAACTGATGACAATTATCTGGCTCTAGGCGAATATCTGCCTATTCAACTCGGTCTAACCGTCACCCTGGCAGCCGTATACACGGCCACAGGGCTGTACAGCCGGAAAACCAAGGCGTCTCTGCTGGAAGAGGTCAGCTCTATTACCAGCGGCAGCAGTTTCGGAATGTTGTTATTCCTCGCCTTGGTCTTCCTCTTCAGGGGCCTGGCGTATTCCAGAGGGCTGTTCTTGATGGCTTGGGTGCTGATCATGTCCCTGCTCATCCTCTCCAGAATATGCCAGAGGCTCTACACAGCATACCAGAGATCAAAGGGCGTGGGTGTAAAGCGAGTGTTGGTGGTAGGGTCCGGACAGTTGGCCAGAGCTGTGATGCACGTGCTGTCGACCGAGCCTGGCCTTGGCTACTCCCTGGTTGGCTTTCTTGAAGACGGACAGCAAATGAACGGCGGCTCCAGCCGCTTTCGTTCCTTAGGTAAACTGCCTGAGGTGGAGGACGCTTTGCGCACTCACGATGTCGACGAGATAATCGTCGCCGTGCCGTCATACCCGAGAGAGTTTTTCTCGGAGATAATGGAAATATGTGAGAAAAACGGCGTGGCTTTCAAGATGGTGCCCGATCTTTATGAGTTGAGCCTGAGCAGTCTGAACGTAGATGACCTCCGAGGCATCCCGCTGATAGGTGCGAAGGAGGTATCGATACAAGGGTTCAATCTGGCTACCAAAAGGGTGGTCGATGTCATGGTAGCTGCGTTCATAATGGTGATATTGTCGCCCCTATGGCTTCTGTTGGCCTTGATTATCAAGCTAAACTCTACCGGGCCGGTCTATTTCCGCCAGACGCGTCTTGGCAAAGGCGGAAAGCCCTTCACGGCGTTCAAGTTCCGATCTATGCATGAAAAGGCTGAGGCTGAGCTTGTTCAACTAATGGACAAGAACGAGGCCAACGGCCCCATTTTCAAGATCAGGAACGATCCCAGGATAACCGGGGTAGGAAAGTTTCTTCGCAGGACCAGCCTGGACGAGCTTCCCCAGCTTATCAACGTCTTAAAGGGGGAGATGAGCCTGATAGGGCCTCGTCCTCCGATACCGTCCGAGGTAGAGCAGTACGAGCCCTGGCACCTCAAGCGCCTGGATACCGCGCCCGGCCTCACCGGTCTATGGCAGGTCAGTGGCCGCAGCGAGCTTCCCTTCGACGAAATGGTGATGCTGGATATTTATTACATCGAGAACTGGTCTCTGGGCATGGATGTCAAGATCCTCCTTCGCACCATACCCGCGGTCATAACCGGAAAAGGCGCCTATTAGGTCGCTGCCCTACTGCCACAACCCAGTATTGGCAAAGACAATTGCTTCGAAAATAGTTTTGGAACTGCCATTGCTTTGAAAAAGCGGCATTACGTTGACGTTGCCTGAGGTTCGCGAAGCATATCCTGAGCTTCGTCGAAGGGGCACCGGCCGATCCTTTCGAGAGCCTCAAGGAGCGGGCTGCGTTAGCGGATTCTCATCCTTTCTGCGTTCCATCCGGCGCGGGTATGGGAAGTGCAGTATGCCTCGCGTATACGCCTTGTCCTGCTCTTTGGTATTGACGGAGCTACTAACTCGGGCTATCATTCGGCTTACAACTAAAGATCGATTATTACCGATAGCGCCTGTGTCAGGAGTCACTTTATGCCGAGCGAATTCATCCAGCGCCAGATAGACCGTCTCTTGGAGCAGGCCGCCGAAGCCCTGTCGCAGCTTAAATGGGATGAGGTTCGTGACCGCGCACAGGCGGTCCTGAGGTTGGACCCCGATAACACCGACGCCCGCACGCTCCTGACTGCGGCGCAGCTTGATGGCCAGCAGACGGTAAGTCCAACGCCCGAGCCTTCATCCACCCCCGAGCCACCCCGCATATCCCCCACCTCCTTCGTCAACGGCCGCTACGTGGTGAAGCGTTTTCTTGGAGAGGGCGGCAAGAAGATAGTCTACGAGACTAACGACAACATACTGGACCGCGATGTTGCCTACGCCGAAATAAAGACCG
>SHYC01000068.1 GCA_009693005.1 Dehalococcoidia bacterium
TCATCGGAGACCTCCAACTTCTTGCGAGACGCTCTGATACCCTGATCGTTCGCTAATGCCTCACCCCTGGTGTCCTTGCGGTTTCCGACGGTACCTAAGATTATCAGGTCATCGTTGATGCTTTCAGTCATAATACGGGATCATACCACTAATGTGCTCATATCTGAGCAGCATTGTTTGTCCTTTCACAAAGTGTTTTGCGATCGTTCCGATTTGCCATCAGTCTTTGTGGATAGCGGTGATAAATCAAACAATTCAATAAAAAGGGGCGGTCACCAGTTTAAGTTCTATAGCATCATCTGGCTCGCCCCTATCCCGTTCAAAAGACGGTATTAGGAATCGGCAAGGGGCGGCATATTCAGTGGTACGTACATTGGCCTTAACTGCCCTTCCTTCTGAATGGTCGTACCATAGTCTTCTTCCGGCTTACCCAGGTTAAAGGACTGGCGCTTGAAATTCCAGTTCTCCGGTTTAAGATCATTCGCCTGTTTGAAATACGGGATGGAGTCGGCGCCGAAACCTTGCTCATGCAGATAGACACCCATACGAAAATTCGTTATGCCTTCAGCGTCTTCCTTTGTCAAGGGGCGCAACTGTTTCTGTGCTTCTCCAGCGCTAAGCACGTAACGGCTGGCGGAGCTATTCTCAACCCAATCGCGAACCATATTCTTGTAACGCTCGTTTATGGTGAATTCTCCGGTATCCCGGTTGCGCCTTCTGACATAGATGCCTTCATCATAGCGGACTATTTCACCGTTCTCGTCGATCCAGACCGTGGTTGGCACGTTCCTGGTATTGTAAAGCTGGGCCACAACGTGATGGTTGTCAATGAGAGAAGGATATTCAGACGCGGCATCCTTAATCGAAGGCTCTGCTGCTTCTGGCCTCACATCGCAGGCAACGGTTATAACCTCAAAGTTCTTGCCCTTCAGTTCTTCATGTAACTCTTGCCAAACTGGCAAGTCAAAACGGCATCCTCACCACGAGGCCCAGAAGGCGAGTATCACCTTCTTGCCGTGGAAGTTAGAAAGGGAGTAGTTGTCGCCACCGAGATCGGAGAGAGTGAAGTCCGGGGCACGGGCCGACGTCAAGCGGTCCCGCCAGTCCCTTGCCTGAGGACCAAACACCCAAACGTTGTGGGCAGCGTCATGCACATACGGCTGTTCGATATGTCGTGCGAAGGCAGTCAGGTTAAACAGGCTGTGAGCGCTGCCGTCTTTAACCAGGGCAGCTGAGTTGCCGTCCGGAATCGGCACGCACAACTCGCCCCGACATACCCCTTCGGGCTTGAGATCCCATCCCGTCGCTGCTACGAGATCCGGCAGTCCCAGCCAGAGGTCGTCTTCTTTAGGCTCAACTTGTGCAATCGTGGTCGCTTTGTCATCGTAAATAACGGTTGGCCGGGTAGATACATGGGCTTCTGTCATAAAACGCTCCTACTATTCACACCCGCGTTATCATCGTGGGACATAATCAGTCGTGCAAGAAGAGAATCAACCAATACAGGAGTTCTGTCAAACTTAAGCAACCGGATTAGCAGTCCCCTGTTCCACAAGGCTCGGAACGCCATCTCGCCCATCGTTCTCATTCTCAGGAACAGATATGTCGAGTCCGGTACCCCTCTTCATAGCTTTGAGTTCTGCTCTGGTGACGCCGATCGACTTAAGAGTGGGGAGCAGCACTTCTTTAAGATATATCTTTGGAGAGAAGATCCCCGCCCCGTAAATCGCATCCTCATAGGTCTGCCAGTCCGGAATCAGAGTAAGTGCTGGCATTTTAAACTCGCCCGCGACGTGCTGAATATCCTCAAGGGTCTTATCTCGCTCGTATTCCAGCAGGAGCTTAACACCGTCCTTAAAGAACTTATGGTGCGCGGCCTCGTCTCTGCCCACGAAGTGGAGCGCGGTGTCCAGGGCTGGGTCTCCCTCCTCTTTTGCCAGTAACCTGAGTTTACGGTAATTCAGCTGTGTTGCCAGCTCCTGAAACATGGTGTAGACGATCATCTGCTGCGGCGTCTCGATAGGGAGGTCCCATTCCTTGCCCAAAAGAGTGTCCGCGTATTCCCTCACGCCTTTCAGGGTGCGCTTGCCTGAACGCACGAGCCATTCTTCAAATACCATGGAATGTTTGGACTCTTCGTAGCCCCAGTTTGCTTGAAACCAGGCTCTTCCGCGGCTGGCCCGTACCATTTGCAGGCTTTTAGAAGTATAGTCTGGGAGGTACATTTCCACCGCGGTGAATCCCTCAAGAATAAAAGCAACCTTTTCGCTCATATTTGGGTTGATTTGGTCCCATGGTATATCCCGTTCAATGTTCCACCGGCGATTATCCTCAGCATGGCGGAAATAGTCGAGGTAGAGTTCGTATAAACGGTTTTCAAATTCGGTAGGCAAAATAATTTCCTTAACCTAAAATCACGAGGTAGTATATCACAAAAGGCATGTAACCGTCCAATTTTGGGCGCAAGGCAACAAGAGGCACCGTCCGTCCCCTCCCCGGCGCGGAAGAGGGATCCTTAGCTAATAAGACTTGAAGTTACTGGTGGACATAATATAAATGGGTATTCAGGAAGCCCTAAGCAGTTAGTCGGGCAGGTTGCTCTTGGCCGCGAGGACTGCCTTAGTTAGCGCGGGCACAATCTGAGACCAATCGCCAACAATCCCGAAGTTGGCAGACTTGAATATAGGAGCATCAGGGTCACTGTTGATAGCGATTATGTGCTGTGCTTTTCTAGTTCCAACCAGGTGGTTAGGCGCTCCAGAGATAGCTACGGCGAAGTAAAAACGCGGGGCAACTGTCCTTCCCGTAAGTCCTATCTGAAGCTGCGGGGGCAGCCAACCCAGGGTTGCTACTCTCAGGCTCCCAGCAACGGCTGCATTCAGCGCTGCTGCCAGATCGTGGACTACGGGAACGCCCTCTGCCCCGCCAATTCCCTGGCCTATGGCAACGACCGTATCAGCGTCGTCCAGCTTTGTCACCCCTAAACCAGGCTCGCTCACCGCCTGAAGCAGCTTCACCCGTGCTTTCACGTCTCCCGACACCGCGACCGAAACAATCTTCGGCTGTGCATCCCAGGATGGCTCGCAGGAATTCATCATGCCGGGCCGTACCGTTGCCATGGCCGGCAGTGTATTGGAATATATGGGAGATACGATGTTGCCGCCGAACGCCGGCTTGATCATGGCCAGCTGTCCGTTATTGTCCAGTTCCAGACCCACGCAGTCTCCGGTTAGACCAATCTGAAGGCGGGCGGCTACACGCGGCGCAAGGTCTCTGCCATCGGTAGTAGAAGGCAGGAGTACCACGTGAGGCTTGTGGCTGCGGATAGAAGCGACCAAGATATCCGTATAAAGCTCAGTGTTGTACGCGGTGAGACGCTCGTCACTAGCAACGTATACCGTGTCAGCGCCATAGGCCCCCAACGCTGCTATATGGGCCGTTGTATCGCTGCAGCCATCCAATAAGAAAGCAGCTACTTCTCCGCCCAGGCTGTTGGCCAAGTCTTGAGCTTTACCGAGTAGTTCATAAGTCACCGGGCGGATGTTGCCCTCCACTAATTCAGCGGTTACCCAGACAGCCTTTGTCGGGTCCGGGCTGGCCGGAGGTTGACGGCGCGAGGCAGCCGTACTACTTTGCCGATTTTTCTGGAAGAGGCCGTTCTCAAGCAGGTAGGCGGTGAGCTGTTTGGCCGCGGCCTCCGGGTCATCGCCGGAGATAACGGTGCCCTGCCTCTCCAATGCGGCCGAACGGAGCTCGGCTACAGTGGTAGGAGAGCCTGCGGCGCCTAGGACCGATGGATCAGCGCCAAGGTCAGCCGCGGACCATACTTCAATTGGCGGGTTCTCCCCTGCGGCCTGGAGGTCCTCGGGCTTGGGCGCAGGACCAGGCAATATAATCAACTCCGTTACGGACATGAGCGCAGGCAATTGCACCTCATATTCCTCGTGGCCTGAATCGGTTTCTCTTTCCGCCCATAAGATATTAGCGTTCTCAGTGGGACGAATCTTGCGTATCGAGGTCACCTGCGGCAGGTCTAGAAACTCGGCCAGCTCCGAAGGCACCTGCGCGGTTTCAGAGTCGATGGTGAACTTGCCGCATAGGATGAGATCGGGCTTTAGTTTTTTTAGAGCCATTGACAGCGTGCGGGCGGTTGCCAGCGTATCTGATCCGGCGAACAGCGGATCAGATAGGTGGACGGCTTTATCCGCGCCTCTCGCCAGGGCCTCAATCAAGCTGCTGCGGGCCTGAGGAGGCCCCATCGTGAGGACGGTCACGGTACCTCCTACCTCGCCGCGCAGGCGAACGCCCTCGATTAGAGCCCTACGGTCAATACTGCTTATGGTGAGGGACACACCCTCACGGACCAGCCTCTTGGTACTGTCATCTAAACGGGCCTCTGCGGCGGTGGGCGTTTGCTTGATACAAACTACGATGTTCAATATATATCTGGCCTCGCTTTCTACTTTGTCAACATTTAACTATGATACTATGATTAGTCTAATTATTATAGAAAGTCAAGCCACTTAAGGCAGGGCTGACCCTTAACACCTGTAAGCGAAAACGCTGTTTAATAGGTTCAAAAATTATTGCCCATTTTTCAGTGTTCCTGGATGCCAGCCGCAAATGGCTGGAAGATTGCTTATAGTTTGCTCTGGTAATATTTGAACAACTCAGAAAAGGGAAATCAGATGGCCGACGCAGCGTTATCGGTAAATGGTTTTTTGAAACGGACCCGAGACAGGGCCAGACTCTTGGTTGAGATAACCCCACAGGACGCGAGCCACGTAACCCCATGGTGTTTCATCTTCGTACCTCAGGCGAACGGCTTTGCTACAGAAGTCATGACTCCAATGACGGTACCGTACTCCCATCGGCGGTCACTGTTAACTAAGCAGCTACGTAAGTACGATCCAGTAGCCTGCCTACTGGTGTCCGAAGCCGTCACCACCACCAACCTGGATGCAGTTAAATATGGCATGGAGACTATCCCGGAGGATGATCAGGATGAAGAGCTAATGTTGGTGATAGTTCAACGGGGCCGGCCGCCAACCCTGGAGATGGGGAAGGTAAGTCGTACTACGACAGGGCGAAGGCTGGGGCCCTTCAGAGAGATGACGCCGGAAGCGGCCTTCTTCGAGGAATACCTGGTACTCGAGTGGTAAGGTGTGAAACAAAGCTAAAGTGATAAGTCGGTTCATACCGCGGTTGGGGGCGCCCCGCTTTGCCTTCGGGCTCCCGGGCGTTTGGCCGGGGGGTGTCTAGCCCTCTCTAAACAGTTTGAATTCTCTTCTTGTTCTAGCACAAACTATTTCGACGCCATACTCAATTCCCGTCGGAAAAGAATTGTACCACCATGTCGGTGAAAAGCTTGGGAGAGGTGCTCATGGCGCTGTGTTGTTGACCTTCCAAAATGGCCAGGCGGTTATTTGGGATGGCTTCATGAAGAGCCGCGGTAATCGATCTCATCAACTTGTCGCTCTCCCCGCCAAGCAGTAGCAGCGTCGGGACTTGTATCTTCCCAAAGCGCTGTGGGTCAAAAGTGTGGTCCTGCACCGCCTTGACCTCACGAGGCAGAGTATGGGCCGTCGCAACTAAGCTCTTCCAGGCGGACCGCGAGCGCATGGTCTCAATCTCTCTGACCGGCATTTTCATTACATCGGCAAAAAAAGAAATAACAGCCTCTTCTGCTTTACCATGATGTACCAGCGTTTGAATCTTATCCAGCAGATTAGCGGCGGGATTCTCGACGCCTGTGATTATTGCCGGCTCATACAAGGCTAGTTTGGAGATGCAATTCGTAAGAAGCGCTGCCTGCAGAGTGCAAGCCGCTCCATAAGAGTGGGCCAGAATGTTCACGGACTCGTCAAAGGACTCCACCAACGCCACAATATCCTCCGCTTCATTCTGCACGGAATACGCCTCTGAGTCTCCGCTGTTTCCACGACCTCGCCGGTCCACCGCAACTACGGTAAAATGTTCTTCGAAAGCCGGGATGACCGGAGTCCAGACACGGTGGTCGGCTAGAGAGCCATGCACCAGAATCAGCGTAGGACCATGGCCGCTTTTGTTGTACGCAATATTAGTTCCGTCCCGGGAAATCACACTATTCAATAGTTGGTCCGTTCCTTGCTTGTGGCTCAATTGAGACAGAATGTCAAAAGGGAGATCAATTCTGCCCACGATACATCGCGCATTAATAAAACAGCCCGCATACAGTAAAACTATATTTAACTGCTGTCCTACCACTCCTCGACCTGAATCTGCGTAGCCTCCACCCCCATGCCGCGGAGCATCCCTGCGATGGTATCAGGCATCCCGCGTGGGCCGCATACATAGAACTCCGAGCCGCGGTCTGTGATTCGTTCTTCCAGCATAGTGCGGTCGATGCGGCCGACCCTGCCGCCCCAGGGCTCGTTATCGCTGGGGTGAGTAACTGTAAAGTAGCACTTGATCCTGGGATTCTTGGCCGCAATATCCTCCAGCTGCTCTCGGAAGAGCATTTCAACGGGCGAGCTCGCGCTGTAAATCAGGGTAACTGGTATGTCCAGGCCGGCTTCGTCCACGTAACGGACCATGCTCATTATAGGCGTGATACCAATGCCTCCGGCTATGAGGACAAGGGAGCTTGCCGTTCCCTCCGTAAAATAAAAGTCGCCACCGGGCCCCATCAGGAAGATCTCGTCTTCCTCCTGAATCCGGTCGTGGAGGACCAGAGAGGCCATCCTTTCTGGAATTCGCTTTACCGCTATCTGGATAAACCCCTGGAGTAGGGGCGACGAGGTGATGGAGAAGCCACCGGTCTCAAAACCCCACGCGCCTTCGAGGACCAGGTCGACATACTGGCCGGGATAGAATGGGAGGCTGTCGCCCTGTAGGTCCAAGAGGAACGACTTTATTGTTGGAGTTTCCTGACGAATAGTAACAATTCTTGCATCCAGTTCCATGATATTTACCTATTACCATAATATTTAAATACTGTACACAAACTTCTGGAATTATACACCAGTGGGGACGATTTGGTAATCCGAAAGATTGGGTGGCTAAATTCTTGTTGCCGGCGGTATCTCTTCGATAGCAGGCCGCTCTCCACCGTGTCGCTTCAACGCTTCCGAGGATAACGGCTGGTTATGAGAGCGGATTGACAGGCGCGTACGAGCTGTCGCGAAGGTCCGAAGGAGGGGCTGGATTGAGTCCCGATGGTAGTCTAGATGTCCGCCAATAACGCTATAGACTCCTGGGGCTATCCGGCGGGCCGTAGCGTCCATTACGCAGTATCCTACGCCGATGCAGGCGGGCGGGTTAGCCGAAGAGACGCCCAGGACAGGCAACACTGCGGCCCACTTCCAATTGCCCAGCGCGGTGCCGTAAAACTCCAACGCCATAGTCATCGCGAAGGAGACGGCGTAGAGAGAAGAGCCCGTGCGGATAAGGCAAGCCAGGAAGGCAAGCCAGGTGACCAGGCCGAACATATCCGGGTGCGCCGAGTCGGCCAGGTTATGCAGAAGGAGGGCCGTTGCGCCAAAGAGAGCAGCCCATACCGTTATACGAGTGTGGCGCTGCAGCAGCGGCAATTCTGACACTCTTAGAGCATAAAGGTAAAATAGACCGTGCCCAGGTGGCACGTAAATGGGCAGGTTGTCAAGCCGATAAACATAAGCGCGTAATATCAGCGAGCCGAAGCATTCAAAACCGGTGGCCACTAGAACCATGGTGATTACCTGGCACCGCTCCTGCCACGACGAAAAACGGAGGGAGAACAGAAGGAAGACCCAGGCGGTTAAGCCAAGAATGAACTGTCCAACGGCATCCATCTCTATGTCCAAGCGCAGGGCGATCAGCCAGTAGACCGTGAAGCCAGCGCTAAGAACAATAGTTGACCTGGAGCGGCTATGTATAGCTTTGTCCCTCGTTTACACAGAATCTACCGCCCCAGTTATCCTCGGCGCAATTAGGTACAATATATCCGCTCTCAATATCCGCTCACACTAAGGCGGGATCACCACGAACGGAAACCGCCGTCTTCTGGAGAACGACCGCGCGGAAACCACCGTAGCGGTTACGGATAAGGCTAAGGGTATGGCAACGACCCCAATCCTGTCAACAAGTGTAGTAGCCATGACTGCCATTGGGACAGCGTCCAACCATCTATCCTTTCTAGGGTATAATAGCTAAAAGAAGAAGCGAATGGAGTTAAGCATAGGGATGACGTTAAGTCATGAAGAGGAGACAGAGTCCGCGGGGGAACGGAGACAGCAGCCCAGAGAGGACACTCGTTCTCTTAGGCTGGCAAGCTCACACCTGGCCAGGAGCTATCAGAGCCTAAGTCCACGTCTAAAGGATCCGGAGAGAGTGGTCTACCGCTATTCCCGGGCCCAGCAGCAAGCACAGTGGGTTGTCAACAACTTCAGAGCCTACTTGCCTGGGGACTTCGTCTTCCAATTTGAGGCAAGGATAGGCCGGGGCTATCCATCTTCCCCATTTGACGAGACCGTGCCTTCTAAGAGGGCGGTCCTACGCCTGCGCAAGCTCATCAGGGAGCTGTTACATCTATTAGCTTCCGCTAACGAGGCGCTTTCCGAAGCGAGTTGGTGACCTTTCATAAGCAATAGCCCCTGCGCTGCTTGTTATCTAACTCCGGCTTGAGTTACGCACAAGAACTTTACGCCATTAGCAATTGACGCCACGAGTCGGCGATCATAGTATTACACCGATATTCGAATCTCAAGAGGAAAGGAGCTAGTCATGTTGGGTGATAAAGTCGGAGAAGCGCAGGGCAAGATCACTGGCCGGCGGGTGCTGCCCTCCACTGGAGGAGGACCGGTAGTAGAGACATCTTATGAGGCGGCGGCCACACACTTGGGCATCAAAGCGACCGATATTGGGACCTACAAATCTGTGGCTCGGCCAGACGGAACGTTGTGGGGCGAGGGGCAGGGAGTGCTCATGGGCGCAGGCGGCGAGATGGCTACCTGGGTTGGTACTGGAGTTGGGCATTTCACCAGCACCGGCGGCATAAGTTTCCGGGGGGCTGTTTATTACCAGTCCTCATCTCCAGCCTGGGCTCGGCTCAATACCGTGGCTGCGGTCTACGAACACGAGATAGACGCCAGCGGAAATGCCAGCAACCAGATCTGGGAGTGGAAATAACCCTCGGTATCACCAGGATTTGGGCGTGATGTAACAATTTAATATCGGAAGACAAGAAATGATAAGGCTACGCTACGATCTTAGCGGCCTTGTTCAAGCCGCAGTTTTAACTAAATAACAAGCCGTCACCAATCGTTGCTCAACTGAGGAGTATGGTGACGGCTTAAACATTTTGCCTTTGACACAGTCAGCATTGAAGCTGTGAGACAGTGCGCTCTTAATCTTTTCCTTGAACGGGGGGTCTCTACTTAAGTCTAGTGGGTCTCAACTCCTTCCGTAAGGAGCCACTCAGAGCCATAGGAGCGTAGTGCTTCTACCACCGGCAGGGCGGCACAGCCCTTATCAGTGAGACTATACTCTACACGGGGCGGGATCTCATTGAAACTGGCGCGGGTTATGATCCCTTGCTCCTCCAGTCCGCGTAGACGGGATATCAACATGCTCGGACTTATTCCTTCTCCCGACTGCTGCAGGTCTTTGAAACGCCGAGGGCCGTCGGCTAAATCCCGAAGAATTATTAGAGTCCATTTGTTGCACAATAGCTGGGCCGCGGTGGCAACCGGACAAACGATTTCACTCACTTCCTGCACCTCCTTCTTACAAGATAAGTATAACAAAATAACTTTTAAGTTTCTAGTAATAATACTTGACAAGCAGTAGTTACTAGGAGAAGAATAGTAATATAAATACTAAAGTAATAGTAAAGGAGAAAAACATAATGTCAACAGATATTAGTCTGTTAATTTTACGACTCGTAGTAGGCGGGATAATCATGGCCCATGGTTCTCAGAAGCTCTTCGGTTGGTTTGGTGGCTACGGTTTTGCCGGGACGCGTGGCTTTATGGGCGGCATGCTTCGGCTGCGACCTGCAAGCTTCTGGACAGCCATGGCTGTTGTAAGCGAGTTAGGCGGCGGTCTTTTATTTGCTCTGGGACTTCTGAATCCCTTTGGAGCATTGGGTATCATTGCCGCGATGACTACGGCTATTGTGTTGGCCCATTGGGGAAAGTTCTGGGCCAGTAACAGCGGAATGGAGCACCCATTGGTTATCCTGGTAGCCGCTCTTAGTGGAGCACTCTCCGGTCCTGGTTCATATTCATTGGATGCCGCTACAGGAGTCGCCCTACCTGGAGTAGCCACACTGGCAGCAGGAATCGTCGCCATAGTTGTAGGATTAGTTATTGCGCTCAAGACACGCACGCCAGTCCCTGCTGCGGCTCTTGTCGAAGAAGACGTCTCTCTACCAACGGCAGCCTAACCAGGTATC
>SHYC01000069.1 GCA_009693005.1 Dehalococcoidia bacterium
GGCTGATAACAGACGAGGAGCGATATAACAGGGCTATCGAGATATGGCAGGACGCCACAGATAAGGTGTCCGAAGCCCTTTCCGCCAACATGGACCCGCTTAACTCCCTTTACATGATGTCCACTTCTGGGGCAAAGGGCAATATAGCGCAGATAAGGCAGATGTCCGGCATGAGAGGACTCATGAGCGACCCATCGGGCCGCATCATTGAGCTGCCTATTAAATCCAGCTTTAGAGAGGGCCTCTCGGTCCTGGAATACTTCATCTCCACTCACGGCGCAAGAAAAGGACTGGCAGACACTGCTCTAAGGACTTCGGACAGTGGCTACCTAACCCGAAGACTTGTAGATGTGGTGCAGGATGTGGTCATTTACGAAGACGATTGTGGAACAACAACCGGAATATGGGTCACGTCCTCCAGCGAGCGCGGAATACCGGTGCCCCTTGCTGAAAGGCTGGTAGGGAGGGTGGCCGCCAGCCCCGTTGTCGATCCCACGACAGGTGAGATACTGGTTGACCGTAACCAAGACATCGACATGATCAAGGCCAACATCATCGCCGAAGCCAACGTCGAGAATGTCCTGGTGCGCTCACCCCTTACCTGCCAGGCACGAAAAAGCGTGTGCCGCAATTGCTACGGCTGGAGCCTGGGTTACGGCAAAATGGTTACCAAAGGCGAGGCGGTTGGCATCATTGCCGCCCAGAGCATCGGGGAGCCGGGAACTCAGCTTACCATGCGCACTTTCCATACCGGCGGCGTTGCCGGCCTCGACATAACCAGCGGTCTCCCAAGAGTGGAAGAGCTATTCGAGGCCAGGGTGCCCAAGGGCCAGGCCATAATATCCGAGATCGATGGCGTGGTTGAGGTTAATCGTGACGATAATATTAGAAAGATAAAGGTGGCAAGCAGCGAGGTATACAGAGACGAGTACAGTCTGCCGCCTGACTGCGAGCTTCTGGTAACCACCGGTCAGCATGTAGAGGCTGGTATTCCGCTGGCTATAGATACGAATGATACCCGCGTAGACTCTGACCAGATAGCTCTGCCTCAATCTAACTCCCTTACTTCCAGGATGAGCGGGCAGGTGATTATCGAAGACAATAAGCTGGCCATTTGGTACGAAGAGAAGGAAGAGAGGGAATATACCATACCCGCGGCAGGCCACATAAGAGTCGAGACCGGAGACAGAATAAGGGCCGGAGACCAGTTGACGGAAGGTCCCATAAACCCGCAAGACATTCTTCGGATACTGGGCAGAGAGGCAGTCCAGCGTTATCTTGCCGACGATATTCAAAAGGTGTACCGCTCTCAGGGAGTTACCATCAACGATAAGCATGTTGAGGTCATCGTACGTCAGATGTTAAGAAAGGTCAGGGTGGACTCTCCAGGCGATACTAAGTTTCTGCCTGGAGAGCTGGCAGACCGCTTTAAGTACGAGGAAGAGAACGCCAGAGTGCTGGCAGAGGGTGGCGAGCCTGCCACTGCCGAAACCGTTCTCCTCGGCATAACCAAGGCCTCGCTAAGTACGGACAGCTTCCTGGCAGCAGCGTCCTTCCAGGAGACCACCAGAGTACTTACAGAAGCGGCCATCAACGGCGCGGTAGACCGCCTGGTGGGGCTGAAAGAAAACGTGATAATCGGAAGGCTCATACCGGCCCGCGGCATACTGTTCGTCGAAGATGCTGCTACATCTCGGATAGAGGGACCTGCAATAGAAGTAAAGGACGAGCTTCCGTCTCCGGTATAACAACGATTAAAACCTCTCTCCACCGGAGGTCGCCGCAAGCGACTCGCCTATGGAGTGTAGTACGAGATGGTGAAGCACTGGATTACTTAGCCAATGCTTCACCATCTCCACTTTCTGTCACACTGCGGGCTATGTCAGAGAAGACAGATAGAAGTGGTACTGAATTGTAGAAAAGGAGGCTGCTAACACCGATGCTTGCTAGCTTCGCTTTGTGGTCATGGCCGCGCGTACTCCATCTTGGGCGCTTGGCGGCCATCGGGGCGGCTTCCGGACTGATGGCTGGCGCGCTGGTTGGTGGCCTGGGCGGCCGGGTAGCCATGCGCATCAGCGCCATGGCTGGGGACGAAGCCATCCAGGGGCAGCTAACTACGAATGAAAACATCGTGGGCCAAATCACCCTCGACGGCAGCCTCGCGCTCATCTTTTTTGGCGCTCTGTTCCCAGGTCTGATCGGTGGACTGCTCTACGTGGCGGTGCGCCGCTGGCTCCCCGGGCCTCAGCGATGGCAAGGACTGGCCTACGGTATCCTCCTGCTTCTGGTCCTGGGAAGCATGATCATTGAGAGTGACAATCAGGACTTCGTTCGCTTCGGTCCGCCGCTACTGAATGTCCTGCTGTTCGCTTCCCTATTCCCCCTCTTTGGTCTGACGATAGCTCCTCTCGCCAATTGGCTCGACCGCACCTTCCCTCCAGGCACCACCGCTCGTCTGGGGAAAGCAGCCCTTCTCTATCCAATCATGGCGATCCCGCCCCTTTTGTTCGTCCTAGTTGCCGGGTTTGGGTTGGCCGCCATACCGTTCGCTGCAGTCCCTCTCGTTATTGGCCTTGCCCTGGCAGCTCTCGCAAGGGAATTCGATGGGTCTTTGCCGCTGCCCTCCTCGGACCGCGTTGGTAAAGCGACCTTCCTATATCCTCTGCTGAGTCTTTTGTTCCTATTTCCGCTAATACCGTCTATCGGAGGGGTATTAGAAGCATCCGAGCTTCACCAGCGTCTCGTTTCGGCGGGGTTCCTGATGCTCTACACCCTGGGTCTGGCGCCAACCACCGAACGTTCAGAGAGCTCCCTCCTTCCGGCACCCAAAGGACCACTAGCGATGATAGTGGGTTACGCTTTCCTCGGCCTTGCACCGGTTATAGGGCTTTTTTTGACTGTTACCTCGGTTAGTGAGATCTTGGCCGGGCGATAAGCCCTCGGCCCGTGGGATGGGCTACGGTCGACCCCAATCTGGCGAAGAGAGGCACGGACAACCAGCCAGGTAATCCTCAAAGCTTGTTTCGCCGTAGAAAGTCTGTTACTGCCTGGGCCACGTCGGGGTCCTAAGATAACCCGTGTCGCTGTGGACTCTCGCTAACCTCCTCAGCTTTCGAAGTGAGTTCTCACCGGCGTGACAAAGTATACTATAGAGCCAAGGGTATACTTATGCGTACGCTCCCTTAATAGCCTCCCTTAGCTCTTCTATCGTAGGTGTCGCGTTACCCAGGCGCCTGACAACGATTCCAGCTGCGTAGTTGGCCAGTTGGCACGCCTGGGCCAGCGTTGCGCCCGCGGTGAGTGCCAAAGTGATGACTGCTATTACCGTATCGCCGGCCCCCGTAACATCATATACCTCGCTCCTGTTAACAGCAGGTATTTGGTAATAACGGCCCTCAGCATCCATCAGGGATATGCCTTCGCCTCCCCTGGTTATCACAACCCCGTCTACCTCTAACTCCTTCTTTAATCGGGCGCTGCCCTCCTCAAAGTCCTTATCAGTGGACAAGGAGCAACCCAGCGACGCCTCCGCCTCTATCTGGTTGCATTTTACTACGCCAAGTTTTTTGAATTTATCCAGGTTACCCTGGCTGTCTACCGCGACCAGCTTGCCGCTGGAATATGCTAACCTCCCAATTCGCTGCGCCAGCTCGCTGGTGACAACTCCGCTCTTGTAGTCTGATATCACCACCGCATCCACAGAGCTAATGGCAAGGTCGAGCAGCGACACCAGCTTATTTCTGGTATCTTCGTTTAGGGGACCACGTTCCTGACGGTCCAATCTCACAAGCTGCTGGGGAAACCGAAGGCTCACCTCTGCCATAACCCGGGTCTTCACAGTTGTCTGACGGCAGGGGTCAACGGCTATGCCGGAGATATCTATGCCAAGCTCCAGAAGTCTATCCTGGATATTGCGCCCTGCCTCGTCATCGCCAACGACGCCCATCATCGAAGCTAGACCGCCAAGGCCATGAATATTTAGCGCCGGGTTAGCCGCGGCCCCTGGCAATATGAAGCGCTGCTGAAACTCGAGGATGGGCACCGGGGCCTCCCGACTCAGACGAAGAGGCTTCCCGATAAGGTACTCATCAAGGCAAATATCCCCCACCACCAGGATCCGCTTCTGAGTGAAACCAGCTATTAGAGCTAACAGCTCCTCTGATTTATCGTTCATGCCGGCTAGTGACCCCACGTCAAGAGATGCAAACGTCCTAATCTTTCGACTAGCTAACGCTGAGCGGTTTGCTGGCCCGGTTGCCCGCTCGTAGTGAGCCTAGTTTACCATGAGCGGACAAGCAGCCAATATTTTTTATAAATTACCTCAGTCGGCCTATGGCCATAAATACGCCGATGCCAATGGTAAGCCAGGCAAAAGGGTTCGACAGTAACCCGATAATGCTGCTTACCATTATATTGGAGACTAAGAGACCAGTAAGAGCATGTATACCGGCTAACGAAATGAAAAGCGGCAAGGCGCTGGCGCTAATATAACAAATGACTACTGCGATGCCGGCTACAACCTTTAGCCAGATGCTGCTCTTACGGTTTGCGCCAACGCTCACTACCTCGCCCAAAGCGTAGCCAACTCCACCTGACACTATAAAAGAGAAATAGCCGCCAAAGGGCAAAAGTGCCCAAATAAGGCCCAAAGCCAAAGATGTCGGGACAGCAAAGCCAACAGCCTTGGTGTAATCCTTTGTGTGCACTTCAAAAATCGGCAGCTTTTTCAGGTTAGCGCACTTGGCGCACCTGCCGCCTACCGGTGTTTGGACTACGCATCTTGGACAGATCGGAGTTCCACACTTGCCGCATCTTAGGGCTGTCTCCACCTCCGGATGTTGGTCACAAAACGTTACCAAGTTCTGCCTGTCCTGTAGGGGCGAGGTCACCTCGCCCTGGTAGAAGGGTTCTTCAGCTTTCATTTCGGCGCCGATGCTGGTGGTTCTTGTCTAGCTTAAGCAGACTGATAAGTATAAGGTAAGCAAAGACCGGCAGCCTGAGCATTCGCTTCCAGCGCCATGGCTGACGTACGAGTCGAAAGAGCCACTCCAGCCCAAGCTGTCTCATCCATTCTGGAGCGCGCTTTGCTCTTCCACTAATATAGTCAAAGCTTCCTCCCACGCCCATCGCCACCGCGGGTCTCAGACGGTCCAGATTGCGATGAATCCATAGGTCTTGGCCTGGAGCGCCGTAGGCTACAAACAGCAAATTCGGCGACGCGCGGCTCACCATCTCGATTATGGCATCTTCCTCTCCGCCATCAGGCGATCCGCTATAAACCCCTGCTATCTTAAGACCCGGATAGAGTGACCCCAGGACGCCGGCTGCTTTGTCTGCCACACCTGGGACTCCGCCCAGCAGGAATATCGAGTGACGATTCTTTGCTGCGGCAGCCGTTAGTTCAAGCAGCATATCAACCCCGGGCAGTCTGGCCTTTAGAGGCTCACCAAGTAGCCGCGCTGCGAAGGTTATACCAACACCGTCGGCTAATGCTAAGTCGGCGCCGTTAAGCACATCCATGAACTTTTGGTGGCTGCGTGCCTGAATAACAAACTCCGGGTTAACCGTGACCACGTGTCCCCCATTTGCGTTTAATATCAGGCCCTTTATGCGGTTCAACGCCTCTTCAAGGCTTAAATTATCTACTCGGACTCCAAGAATTCTCATTGCGCTCCTCACGCACGCCTATCAACTTCCACGTAGCGTCAGCCACAGTCCGGGGCTTTGTCTCATACAGACAGGTGCGGGCTGGACACCCCCGTGGAGATCCCAACCATAGGCCAACGTACAGGCAAGGGCTGCATGGAATATCGCTCCTAATAATTAACGATCCAGCTTCTTGATTGCTACCGGTCCAAGGCCCCCATGCCTTATGGTTAGAAGGTCCAAAAATCGCAATCACCTGCGTACCTACCGCAGACGCAACATGCATGACCCCGCTGTCACTGCCCACAAAGGCATCACATCTACCCAAAAGCGCACCCAACTGCTTTATTGTTGTCTTTCCGGCCATATTTAGATAGGGGCCGGATATTCTCCGAGAGATATACGCGCCCAACTCCTCCTCACCAGGCCCGCCAACCACCAAAATGAACGCCCCATCTCTTGATAAGAGCTCGGCTAGATCAGCAAAGTTCTCTTCCGGCCACCGGCGAGCCTGGCTGTAGGATCCGCTCCCGGCATGAATCGCGATAATAGGTCTTCCGTCAGGAAGAGCAGCTTCAGCAAAATCGAAGTCAGCCTTGCTAAGCGTCAACTCCATTGGCCCAGTGTCCCCGTCTGCTCCCAAAAGTTTGGCCACATCCATGCAGTATTCTACTTCGCGCTTGGCGCCAAACCCACAATCCGGTGCCTTATGAGTCAGAAACCAGCCCTTACCATTGTCCAGGCCAGCCGTAATCCTGGCTCCACTTCCCAGCGAAAGGGCAGCGTATTTATATGCTCCCCATGTTGTCGTCAAATGATGCATGATAGCCACCGAGTCATAGCCGGCGCCGCGCAGTTTTACAAAAAAGGCTAGAGCCTCTGCCAAAGACCTGGGAGAAACGGACCCGCTGGCACTGTCGAACAGCCCTTTTCTAAAAAGAAGGATATTATTTACGAGAGGAGAGCCATCCATGACTACTTTGCTTCCAGGAGGAACCAGGATGTCTATTATAGCGTCGGGCAAGGTGCGCCGCAGGGACCTCAGGGCTGGCGTTGCTGTTAGTACGTCCCCTATATCAGCCAGTTTAACCACAAGTATCTTCACTGAGAGTCTTGTCCTTCAAGGACGGCAAGGGTCTTCTCTGCGGCCTGCTTCCACGTAAAATCAGCAGCTCGCTTCAGTCCTCGCTCTCTCAACTCACCCCTTAAAGCAGGCTTTTCCCACAGCCAGCGCATGGCTTCCGCCATCTCCTGCACATCAGTAGGGTCTGTCAACAGGCCGGCGTCACATACTATCTCAGGCAGGGACGACGTATTGGCGGTCATCACGGGGGTACCGCACGCCATAGCCTCAACAACCGGCAGGCCAAACCCCTCAAACAGGGACGGGAGGAGCAGGGCCAAAGCTCCGCTATAAAGGGCTGGGAGGTCTTTCTGCGGCACAAATCCGGCAAGCGTGACCTCCGCATTTATCTCATCCAACTGGCGCATGATACCTTCCGGCAGCCATCCTTTTTTTCCGACCAACACCAGCCGCGGCCTCGGGCCGTCAGCTCCACTAACAAAGCGGCTGTATGCTTGCAACAGCCTTTCGATGTTCTTCCGCGGATGTATTGTCCCTACATACAAAAAATACTCTCCCGGTATTCCGTAATTCTCGCGGACCCGCTCTATCGCATTTTCATCAGTGACGGGCCTAAACTCAGGTGATACCCCAGGATAGACCACCGTTGTCTTAGCCTCAGCGTCAGGAAAATACTTAGCTATGTCTTTCTTGGTCGACTCGGAGTCAGCGATTATGGCGGAGGCGGACAGGATGTTGTGGCGGGTAGCCCATTCCAGGTAACGAAGAGTGTTCTTTGGATATGTCTCCGGATAATATAGATGACCCATATCATGTATAGTCACAACGCTGCGTTTGGGGTGCACCAGCGGGATGACATGGGCTGGAACAAACAGGACATCCGGCGGCCTAACGATCATCTCCATCGAGAGCCTGATGTGAGTCCACATCCTGGGAAAGCCAATATCCCTGATTTCGTAGCCCTCGAATAGCTCCACTATTTCCTCGGCCGGGCGGCCATTAAAATAAAGGACAACATCGTCCGCGCCTGAAGATGTCTCTAAAAGCGACTCATCCGCACGCGAGCTTTGCAGCGAATGAATAGCTTGTATTATCTCAAATGAATAGTTCTCTGTGCCGGTCCTTTGTGCAGTAGAGGCTCTGCTGGCATCAATCCCTATGCGCAAACTTGTTCTCCTTCAAAATAACCTCTACTTCACGCAAAACAGTTTCCGTACTTATCGCAGCCATACAGCGATGGGCCGCCAGCGCTTCCGCGGGATAGTCCAATACATTGCAAGGCGCGCAGGGATAGGGGGCAGTTATTACCCTATGACTCCGCCGGTCTCCCCAGGGGCCAAATATGTCGACGCTCACGGGGCCGTAAAGATGGACTGTTGGGGCGCTGACCGCCACCGCAAGATGAAGTACGCCCGAATCGGACCCGATTACTAGAGAGCAATGCTTCAGCACCGCAGCCAACTGGCCCAGCGACGGTCCAGCCAGTAATCGGGGTTGGTGCGCTGACTTGCCAGAAATCTCCTCCAGAAGGGGTCGCTCGCCACCGGAGCCGGTAAGTATCACTGTAGCGCCGTTATCCCTCACAAGACTATCAACGAGCCGTACGTAATTAACAGGCGGCCACAACTTTACCGAGGCGCCAGCTCCGGGGTGGACAGCTACCACGGGTTGCCTAGCATTTATTGAAGTCAACCATGTATCGGCAAGCGCCTCATCTTGCTCTGTAACCAGAAATTCAAGCTGCGGATCCACAGAACTAGAACCGGAAACTGCTTCAACCAAAGATAGGTTTTGAAGCACTTCATGGCGTCCTGCCTTATAAGGAACAGCCTGGGTCAGAAAGGGACTACATTCAGGAACGTCGTATCCTATCCTTGTGGGTATCCCTGCTGCATACGCTAAAAGCGCCCCCCACCAGAAATCAAAACGCATATTGATAGCCAAATCAAACTGTAAGTTCCTCAGCCTGTTACTCTCCTCAATAAGCAGTTTGTACGGTCTAAGAGGAGGTCCGTTACGTCCTCTATCGAACCAGGCAAAAGGACACGAGATGAGATTATCGACGGCAGGCAAGCGCTGCGCTGCCTCCATCGACCAGGGGCCTACTAGCATGGTAATCTCTGCCTCAGGATAAAACGCTTTCAGGATTTTGAGGGTCGGGGAGGTAAAAAGCAGGTCTCCCAAATGATCGGGACGTATAAGCAATATCTTGCGAGGAGGTCCTTCAGATTGCCGGTAACTGCGACCGCCCAAGAGAGAGCCGAGCTTTGGTATCGCCCTCAGCACGCCCAGCCGGATGCTTTTCTTCAACATTACGTAAGACCAGCCCTATTCGCGGCGGACCGCCATGCTGATTGTTGCGCCTTTTTCTACCAATTGTCCGGGACCAGGTGTAATGCTGAGGACACATCCGATGCAAACCGAACTGAGAACGCTTGCCGGTATCTGTTCAAGTCCTTGATAGTTGGCCCAGGGCGAGTTTATCAGTTTAGCCTGTGCTAAGACTTGCTGGGCCTGCTTCTCAGGCATGCCTATTACGTTCGGAACACCGATCCTGGTATCGGGCCCCTTGCTGACAACGACAAATACAAACTCGCCCTTGGCCAGCTCCTGTCCCGGCGAGGGCTTTTGGTCGAGCAGTACCCCAGCGGGGGAGCTATCACTCCATGCCTCTTCTACATTCATAACCAGGCCCATGGATTGAAGGCGCGTTCTGGCCGTCTCTTCCTGAGCGCCTGTCAAAGAAGGCACCCTAAGCTTAGGCGCCGGAGAAGGCTTTGGTGCAGGAGTTGCGGTTGGGAACGGAGTAGAAGTTGGCAGGATCACAGCAAGTCCATTGGACTTAGCGGTATCCCCCGGCCGTGCGGCTACGGCCGTTGGAATCTCGGCTACCACCACTCCCTGATACGATTTTGCGGAGCTATCGGAAACCTGTGACATTCTAGCGCCTAAAATCCCAATAAGGATAAATATGATGAGCCCGGTTATTATCCGCGTACCCCAGGGACGAGGGGCGCCGCCGACAGTGGGAAGAGGTACCAGGGTTGGGTTAATGTCTTTGTCGTCAGGAAGGAGCGCCACCAACGGGCCTGGGTCTGTATCCAGGTATTTGGCGTACTTTCGAATGATCCCGATTGCATAAATCCTGGGTGGTAGAGAAGCAAAATCCTCTCGTTCGAGTGCATCCAGGAAGCTTTTACGCACCTTAGTAGACTCTTGAAC
Organism: Dehalococcoidia bacterium; assembly: GCA_009693005.1. GTDB lineage: Bacteria > Chloroflexota > Dehalococcoidia > SHYD01 > SHYC01 > SHYC01. The sequence goes on from SHYC01000069.1 coordinate 9,953, forward strand.
TTCTTCAAGAGTCCTTCCCTGCTCTTCCCTGGCCATTCTTAAAGTTGTTCCAAGCCCCAAAGGCAAACCGATATCTCAGCTACTCTAAGAATACTATAAGGTCTACACCTCATTCAGGTCAACCAGCATTGTGCTGAAACATACCAGCCCAAATGATATAATAAGTTCTTAGGTTGTCAAAGCTGGAAGAGTTGCGCCAAGGGGTTACCCCGTTTCGACGGACAGTTTTGTTAGGAGGCAAAGGCGGGATTCCTTTCCGCCATTCTAACACGTTCGTACTCTGCTGGAGACCTATACTCCAGTGAAGAGTGAAGCCGTCGTCGGTTGTAGAAGACCTCGATGAACTCGA
>SHYC01000070.1 GCA_009693005.1 Dehalococcoidia bacterium
AGCCGCCTCGACCAAATGCCAGGATATAGCCTCTCCCTCTCTATCCGGGTCTGTTGCGAGATAGATGATTGAAGCGTCTTTTGCTGCCTCTTTTATCTCTTTTACAACGCTTTTCTTGTCCTGCGGGATCAGATATTTGGGCGCAAAATCATGCTCCACATCCACACCCAAGCGGCTTTTTGGCAGGTCTCTCACGTGCCCTATGGTCGCTTTTACCTTGTATTTTCCGCCCAGTAGGCTACTTACAGTCCTTGCCTTTGCAGGCGACTCGACTATTACTAATTCATATGCCATCTTTTCCTACAATCCCCTACGATGCCCGCGTTCGTCTTTCGCGTAATATATCAGCTTTATTGATGTCCTTTGGTACATATTTTGGTAGTAATAAGTAGTTTGTCGTACAGCCTTCGTCCTAGTGTATCACTGAACAATTAGAATAATAAGTGATAGTGGCCGCAATATGCTCAACCGATATGTTGAATAAACGCCTTCGCAGGAGATGTTTTATTCCCATATGCGGAAGCCAGTCTCTAACCAGCTACCACGCTACCATCCTAAGCCTGCCGCGGATAATTATCCAGCAATCCTGTTGTTCCTACCTCACAACATAACTCATTTGCCCAACCTGTCTTACAACCCCCTTCAGTTCCATCATAGCGAGAGTACTGCTTACTGTGCTGATCGGGAGACGGGAAAGTCGAGTTATTTCATCGATATGTCTAGGCTCTGCGGACAACAATCCAATCAGATGGTCCTCGTCGTCGGATTGTGGGAGTAGCGCCTTCATTTCAAGCTGCTGTCCAACCGCTGCAAGATTTAGCTCCTCTAGAATATCCTCGGCTTTGGTGACTAGCTTGGCGCCTTCTTGAATTCGACGATGAGCCAATTCACTATTCCTGGAGAATATGCTGCCGGGCACTGCGAATACCTCTCGGCCCTGTTCCAAAGCCATATCAACCGTTATCCTGGCCCCGCTAGTTAGTTCTCCTTCTACAACTAGAACTCCCAGGCTGATTCCGCTCATTATACGGTTGCGCTGTGGAAAATAGTACCTCTCAGGTTTTACCCCAAGAGGGTGTTCGCTAATCAAGGCGCCGTGGTCCGATATCTCAGCCGCGAGCCGGGTGTTCTCCATAGGATATATTATGTCGAGTCCGCATCCAAATACAGCGATTGTCCTGCCGCCGGCATCCAAAGCGCTACGGTGAGCGGCGGTATCTATTCCTTTAGCAAGTCCGCTAGTTATGGTAACGCCAGCCCTGACCAGATCGGCGGTTATCCTGGTCGTAACCTCCTTGCCATAAACTGTTGCCCTTCTTGTACCAACAACAGCCAGAGACGTAGAGTCCTGAGGCAAAATGCTGCCCTTGACGTACAGCACGGCCGGCGGATCGTCGATCTCCTTTAATAAGTGAGGGTATCTTCTATCATGCCTGGGGATAGCTGCCACTCCGTGACGCGCAAGACGTTCCATCTCGTCATCCGGAGAGAGTGTCGGACGACGCGACACGACCTCATGCACCAGTTTTGGTTCCAGTCCTGCCGCGGCGAGCTCCTGTGCGCCCGCAGCCCATGCCCTTTCAAGCTCGCCAAAATGAGTCTCTAGCAGTGCCAGCTTAGCTCTGCCAATGCCTGGAACTCTGGAAAAGGCTACCAGATACTTCGTATCCAGCTCGTTCACAACCGCTATGTTTTCTGCCATAGAGTACTATATCCTTCTCCAGTTATCGCGGAAACCAACTGGCTCCTTTCACGTTTCTCCAGATATGACAGTACCTCATAGCAGTGTTCAGCTTCCGATTCAAATCCCGCCCGTCTGAACCTATCAGCTATCATGTCCATGACGCCCATTGCCCTTATGCTGCTGACAGACTTGGGCCAGTGGAAAGACATAATATGATCCGGCAAGGGAAATTGAGGGCGAAGCGTCTTTAGCTCTCTGAATCGTGCCTCGACTGAGCTCGCGCGACTAACAGCAAGCATCTTCGGCCCAACAGCCTCGCTCGTCCGGCTGTCCATGAGCAGCCGCTTATCTACGGTGGCAAACCGTATCAGGAGGATGTCGGAGGTCTGTATAAGCTCCTTCACCTCTTTCATATCGATAAAGAAATCGCTGTCAAGCATGGTACAGCCTTCCCGTTATCCAAACATATTGTCCGGCGCCATTCACCAGTTCACGCGCTGTATATGCGAACGTCGCTCATTCCATAGGCCTCTGGGCAAGGCGCCAGCGCCGGAAGAAGCATTCCGAAGATTATAGAGAACGGCCCGCCGCACCAGTCTATTCATACATTGAAAAGAAAGTTAACGACGTCGCCATCCAGGACCTCATAGCCCTTCCCTTCTAACCTTACCGTGCCCCGCCGTTTTGCTTCTACCATCCCGCCTTTTGCCAGCTCATCGTAGGGCACCACCTCTGCCCGAATAAAGCCACGCTCTATATCGGAATGGATTTTACTGGCCGCTTGAGGCGCAAGCGTGCCCGTAGGTATTGTCCAAGCCCTTACTTCGTCCGGCCCCACGGTCAAGAAGCTGATAAGGCCAAGGAGTTCGTACGACTTTCTGATAAACCGATCCAAAGCGCTTTCTTCGCTAATTCCCAATTCCCCACGGAATTCCGCAGCTTCAGCTGGTTCCATCTGGGCCAAGTCCATCTCCACTTTACCGCACAAGGCAAGGACGTCACAATAAGGACCCTTAAACTCAGCCGACAGAGCAGACTCTATCTCTGCTGCCCTTGGGAGGTCGTCCTCATCCACATTAACCAGAATTATTAGAGGTTTGGCGGAAAGGAGTGGAAAATTGTTCAAGATCCGTCTGTGCTCAACGTTCAACGACTGTTGTCGCAAAGGGACATCCTTTTCCAGAAGCTCTTTCGCATCCCGCAGCCATGCCTGCTCATCCAGTATAGTTTCTCGCTCCTGAGCGTTCGCTCCCTTCATATTAACACCGAGCCTCTCGATTCTCCTCTCCAGAATGAGAGCGTCGGAGAAGGCCATCTCAAGATTCATGGTGCTTATGTCTCTTCCAGCGTTTATGGAGCCGAGCTCATGGGGGACCGACGCATCTCTAAAAGCTCTGACCACATGAATAATGGCGTCGACCCCTCCCAGATAATTAAGAAAAGGACCACTAAATCCATCACCCTTACCAAGGGCCTGCGGAGATCCCGCTATGTCCACGTACTTTATCTCAGCGTGTACCACACGTTTCGGGTTGTAAATCTTTGCCATCACATCTATCCTGGGGTCGGGGACCTTGACCACGCCTAGATTAGGCTCTAGCCCACCCTGTCGATAAGATGCTACCTCGGCGTGACCTCTTGTTAGAGCATTAAACACGGTTGTTTTACCGGCGAGGGGAAGTCCGACAATACCTATTTCCAGAAAACATCGCTCCTAACTTTAGTCCACTTCATACTGGTTGCCACCAGCACAAGGGCTTTCAACTCATTTGATACCGTATAATACCCCGTCCTCTGTAGTAACGTATACCGTGCCATTCCCTAATGCGGGAGAGGTGCGCACCTTGCCCTGCAACTGTAGCGACCACAAGAGTTTACCAGTACTAAGCTCCAACGCATTAAACCTACCCTTATCATCTCCAAAATAGACAACTCCATTACCAATAGAAGGCGCGGACATCACTGGTGAGCCCGCTTCGTATTGCCAGACTTGCGAGCCGTCTGCGGCGTTAAAAGCGTATACGTTTCCGCGGCTGGAGCCGACAACCACCGTCTCATTAGCCACCGCCGGTGAAGTCAAGACTTCGCCGCGGAAGCGTGTCCCCCAAAGGGTCCCCTTTTGCGGTGGAGGGGGATCAGCAACGTTCCAAAGATAGAATTGAGCGTGTAGAGCCTGCCCCTCCTTATCAAAAAACCGGTCTTTAGACCTGGCGTCGATAGCCCATATTCGCCCCGTCCTGTTTGTAACATATATCCTATTACTATCTACTGCTGGAGTAGAGTGTATCTGGCCTCCAGTGAAATATGAAAACACCTTCGCGCCGGTTGACGCCCTGACCACGTATAACCAGGCATCCTCGCTGCCGGTAACAACAAGTCCGTCAATAAGTGCAGGTGTGGACAGGATCCATGAGCCTGTCTTAAAACTCCACCGAAGGTCTCCGGTAGCTGCGTCCAGGGCATAAAGTAACCCGTCACCGGACCCCGCGTACAGCACCCCATCCTTGACCGACGGAGAGGCAAGAATGGGATTGCCCGTAAAGAATTCCCATAGCTCCTTACCGCTATCGGCATCCAGAGCAACTATCCTCTTATCTCTAAGCCCTAGATAAACACGACCATCTGCCACCAGCGGCGCGGCGTCTACCGGCCCGGTTGTGCTCCACTCCCAGATGATTCGCCCGTTAGAGCTGTCAAGAGCTACAAGGCGGTTATCTCCAGTGCCAGCGTACACCCTGCTATTTGATAATACCGCTGAAGCAAAGAACGGCTGTCCGACGTCAAACTTCCAGCTAATCTCGCCTTTCGGTAAAGTCAAACTCGCGCGCGATCCGGAATTAAGGACATCGCCTCGCAGCGATTCCCACTGCCCCGCAGAGCTATCAACGCTTGCGGCGGAGGCAGGAGGTGGAAGAAATGAGATATTCGCTTTCACGTAACTGGTGGCCCACCAGGATGCCATAAGGACAGTCAAAGTGGTACACACGGACGCTAGTATCTTTATCCTTTTGCGCCTGGACATAGGCGGGACCGTTAGCCTTATCCATTTGAGAGGCGTTCGTCTTCTGCCTTCAGTATCATACATAGCATCCTGCGTAGAAGATAGCTCGTCATTTCTAATGACGCCGGCAGGCGTGGCTCCTCTTTCATAGTTAAGCCCGGTATCACCAGTCGCTATTTCCAGAGCTTTCGCTGTCTCTAGCTCAACAGCCAGAGCATCCCTGAACTCTTTCATACTGCCATAACGGATTGTAGCAAAAGGGGCTAGAGCCTTCGCCAGCACACCATCCAAACCGGATGATATCCATGAGCTAAGCTTAGAAGGGGGAGGAGCAGGACTCTTCATCTGCTTGGCGTACACGGTCTCCGGCGAATTGCCATAAAACGGCAGCTCATTGGTGAGGAGCCAGTAAAGCAGCAGCCCCAGCGAATAGACATCGCTCCTTTCATCTACCGGTCCGCCCGAGGCCTGTTCCGGTGACATAAAGCCTGGCATTGGGGTTGACATTCCCATTCTGACAGCAAAGGGAAGCACAGATACCATCCGCGCCATCCCAAAGTCTGATAGCCGGACTTGGCCTGCTTCTGACAAAAATACGTTGCTTGGCTTAATGTTGCCATGCACCAGTCCAACTTTGTGGGCCTCCCACAATACATCAGCAAGCTGGACAACTATATCCAGGGCTAGGTCCCGCCTAACCCTGCCCTCCACTAAATATCGCAAGCTTTTATCAGCAACGTATTCCTGGACGATCCAAAAATATCCGGCGTCTTCGCCATACTCAGATACCTCTACGAGGTTAGGATGCCGAAAGGACCGTAGAACGTCCAGATCGCGCCGCAAGACTTCCAGGGCTTGACTATCATTAGTGAAGTAAGCGTAAAACACTTTAAGGGCTACTTCCTTATCGTGAGGTGTATCATACGCCCTGTACAGAGTAGCGAGGCCGCCGCTGCCCACCACCTCTCGCAACTGGAAGCGGCCTATATTCTTAATTACAGTGGTGCTTACCAAAATCCACCCTACCTACTCGTGTTCAAATCACGCTAATAGCTATCTTATAACATAGCCAATCCATTTTACATACAAGACCATTGTAGAACCATCACAAACAGGCGGTCAACCCAAGGGTGCTTCGCACAAGGACGCACCTACGCCGAGCGGAGAACTTGTTTCCCAGTATCCATAAAAAGACTGCTGCCCAATGTGTTCCCGGAGGCTCTAGACAGGAACGGGCGGCGCCTTCGAGAACCCACGATGCGGCACCGCCTCGGCCCACCGAAGGCTCGAGTATGGTTACCTATAGCTTCCGCAACCGAGCCAGTTTGATATGTACCATGAGCCTGTACCACGCCATGACCAAACACAGAAAGAGTCCAAGCCATCCGCCTTTGTATCCTTTAAGGATAATATACCTAAAGTACAACTCTCTTAGCGGCCTGGATATCAGCCAGCGGGGCTTGTTGTAGATCCCGGCACTCTGTAGCGACGTCGCCTCTCTCTCCGCGTAAGCAGTCTGTTTGACGAGTATCTGTTCCAGAGAGGTATAGTTGTAGTGGATCACCGGAGAGGTCAAATGGCCTTCTTTGCCGTCCAGTATTACCACTTCGTGAGGGTCTACCAAAACGTCATATCTGCCCTCAGCTCTCCGAAATAGTCTCATTTGATAGTCGGGCCACCATCCGGCGTACTTTACCCACCTGCCCAGGATATAGTTCTTTCGGGGTACCCAATAGCCGACGTTCCTTTCAATTGAGGCGTCCCTGGCGTCAGAGTCGTCGGTCACCCGCCTTATCTCCACTGCCAGCTCAGGGGTGACCCGCTCATCGGCATCCAGAAAAAAGACCCAGAAGCCGTTCACCAGCTTGAGCGCTGCGTTTCGCTGTTCCGGAAAGGTAGTGAACGTGCGCTTAAAGACCTTGTCCGTGTACTTCCGACTGAGGTCGACGGTCCGGTCATTGCTGTATGAATCTAAGACCACTATCTCGTCAGCCCATGCGAGCGTAGACAGGCAGTCCTCTATATTAGCCTCTTCATTTCTGGTGATTACGATGGCGGATATACTAGACACCCCTGACCACCATTTTAAAGATCTGAATGCACGTCCGGATTCTCGAAATGCACGCCTCACTCGTTATTTCAGCCCTACCGGCTGATCTTAACGCTCTGAAAGACTCCCATAAGACTCCTGCCGCCACTAAGACACGGTTTACCGCGCAAAAAAGTGGGTCATAGTGTTTCTTAAAGAAGGTGAGACGGCTCTTATGCAGCTGCAGGTACATCGAGTCTTTTTGCTGGCCAGTGCTCTGTCCGCCGTAATGTACAATAGTGGGCTTTGGGTAACAATATATCTTCCAGTTGCCTCTCTTGACGCGCCAGCACCACTCCACCTCCTCAGAGTACAGGAAAAAGTCCTCTGAAAAAACTCCCACCTGCTGCACCACCTCACGCCTCGCTATAAAACACGCCCCCAGAGGATGATCGATCTCGAATGGTCCACTATAATAACGCTTTGGGTAGCGGCCGTTCAATGATGAACCAAGCAGGCGGTGGCTGAAGGGAAAGAAGTCCAGTAGCGTCATCCAAAGGTTAGGGAACCTAAACGCTCCATCCTGGAAGGAGCCGTCCGGATAAACAAAGCTGCCGGTAGCCACTCCAGCCTCAGGAGCACTCTCCATCAAGTCTACCATCTCCCAGAGAGCTTCCCCCTTAACAAGCGTATCCGGATTCAGGAAAAGCAGGTATTTGCCCGTAGCGCGAGCAATCGCAATATTGTTAGCAGCAGCGAACCCTACGTTCTTCGGCGATTTGATCAACTTCACCACCGGAAAGCACTCGGTTATCATGTCAGCGCTGCCGTCCCGTGAGTCGTTGTCTATCACAAAGATCTCGAATCGTGGCCCATCTCCAGGTTCTATCCTCGGCCTTAGGCTATGAAACACGGAATAAAGGCACTGCTGCAATAGCGCCTTCGTATTGTAACTGACTACTATGATAGATAGCGTGACCACTTATGCTCTAACTACTTTAATATATTTTGTTATATCCCGCATGGTCTTTGGATACCACATTATTATGCATCAGTTCAATCAATCACTGTACGTATCCGATGGGCCTCTTAGCGAGCTGGCACTTGACTATATGGGCTATACTACAACCCGCCTCTCGTTTACTTTCGAAGGCCATAACAAAAGTTCGTCCGCCCAAAAGTAATGCTAGCAGAGGCACATTAAGCGGATCAAGGAGGTGACATAGTTTTTTTCCCATCTACTCTCCCACTTGAAGTCATTCATCCCGCGTCAGTGTGACCGGAGAGAGGACTTAATCAGAGCGTTCCGCAATTTGACCAGTTGCTATATATAACCGGCCATATATAATTATATATGGCCGGTCTAAGAAACAAGATTTCCACCAGATACAGATGATCAGAAGTAAAGCATCTACGCTACCACTCTTGGCGCTCGCGATAATCAGCTGGAGCTTATTAGCCTGGCTCATTTTGAATACCTCCCCGGCAGAGCCGGAAAACAGGTCCTGGTTCATAGTCCTCTTGTTCGCTAGCGTGGTGCTTACTGTATCAGTGATGACCTACTGGTTGAGCTATAAGATTTTCGCCTACAAGAGATATCAGGGCGACTGGATGAGGTCTTTGGTAACGGGTACTTTCGCATCAGCCTGTGCCTCGTTCCTTGCCTGGCTTCAGCTTGCGAGAGGCATAACTATCCCAATGCTCATCCTGGTTTGTTTTCTTTTCATATCCCTGGAACTGCTTATATGGCCCTTCAAGAAGCAATGAATATCCTGGAAGAATTCGCCAGAATAGCCCCACTTTACGACCTCGACTATGGAGACTTTGATGACGACATAGATATCTACCTTAACTTCGCCCAGCGCACTGGCTCCCCTGTAGTGGAGCTAGGCGTTGGAACGGGACGTCTAGCACTCGCGCTAGCGGACGCAGGCTACCGCGTGGTGGGTATCGACCAGTCCAAGGAGATGCTTGATATATGCCGTGCGAAGCTGCCCGGCTCCGGCGCCCATCTTGTCGAACTGGCGCTAGGCGATATCCGAGAATTCAAGATAGATGAAAAGTTTAACCTCGCCATTTGCGCCGCCAACAGCTTTGGCCACCTTCTAAGCCGCAGCGACCAAAGAGCGGCGCTTGGGTGCACAAAGGCGCTCCTTGCGGCGGATGGTTTGCTATTACTGGACGTTGATAACCCGGAACGTAGGCTGGCGGTAGAGCGAGAGGGCGAAATAGTGCTGGAGTGGATAAAGACCAGTCCCAAGACCGGTAAAAAGGTCATGAAGCTCGTCAGCAGCTACTTTGAGCACCCCAAACAGCTACAGCACTTTACCTTTATCTATGACGAAGTGGATAATACCGGGGCCGTAAGCAGGACGATAGCGTCTTTTGCACTTCGATACAATTTTAGGGCTGAGCTTGAACTTCTTTTGGAATCTGAGGGATATCTGGTAGAAGCTGTCTACGGAGGCTATTTTTTGGAGGAGTTTGACCAGGATAGTGATAGGATAATAGTGATTGCCAGGCCAAAGAGTTTATAATCCTAATATGCTTACAAATACTCTTTGTGTCTCATGGTTCCCCATTACAAACACTTCGAGAGCATCAGGGTAGGATAAAGAGACACTTGGATCACCGGAAGCGGACGTCAGAGCTTAAAATTGGTTACCATGTGCCGGCGCTTAGCAGTTCGTCTACAGATGACCGTACGTTCTTATTCCAGTGTGTGGGTGGCAAACCGTTGAGTCAGATCGCAGCCATAACGTCCCGATCGATTGCCGTTGTAATTTCACAGGAGGCGCGCCATGAGAATAGCGCTTGATGCTATGGGTGGTGACTTATCACCTACAGAAATACTGCTTGGAGCCGCAGAGGCCCATAAGGAGTACGGAATAGACGTAATCCTGACTGGGCCCGAGGATATCATTCAGAAGCATCTGGCCGAGTTGTCCATACCCATGGACGGCCTCTCCATATTCCATTGCAGCCAGGTTATCGGCATGGACGAGAGTCCTACAGAGGCGGTTCGGCAGAAGGGTAACTCTTCAATAGTAGGAGGACTGGACCTCGTGAAGCGTGGCGAGGCTGCTGCCTTCGTTTCCGCCGGAAACAGCGGAGCGGTGATGGCTGCCGCGGTGCTAAATTTAGGAAGGATCCAAGGAATCGAGCGCCCAGCCATAGCTACCATCTTTGACACCGCAAGTTCTTCATCAATATTGTTGGACGCCGGCGCAAACATTGAATGCAAGCCCTCATATTTGATGCAGTTCGGTTTCATGGGAGCCGGCTACATGAAAAGAGTATTCCATGTTGAAACTCCACGCGTTGCTATCCTTAGTAACGGCGCCGAAGAAGGGAAAGGCACTCTGCTAATAAAAGAGTCATATGCACTGCTAAAAGCCTCCGGCCTAAATTTCATAGGCAACATCGAAGGGCAAGATCTGTTCAAG
>SHYC01000071.1 GCA_009693005.1 Dehalococcoidia bacterium
TCTCTGCCTGGTTGACCCAGCGCCGTACCACCGTCTCGCTCACATCAAGGTCACGTGCCACCTGGCCGACTGGCTTGCCGCTGCTGCGACACAGATCAACCACCTCTGCCTTGTACTCCGGCGTAAACGTGCGCCGATGCCTACTCTCTATAGATTCCATTTCGACATCCTTTCTGGGTCTTCACCCACTATTATAGATGTCCGTGAGATCGGGGCAAGCCCAATGAGGTGGAGGAGAGGGCGCAAGGCCTTGCGCCCCTACAGGCGGAACAACTGAGGCACGAGGCCATGGAGCACTTGGACTTCGCGATCGGTGAGTTCACGGAGATGAAGATGCAGCCGTCGCTGGAGCGAGCGCTGCGGCACAAGGGGTTCCTGAAGGCGTGATCCCCGTGGGCCACCACACGTTAATGCTGACTGGAGGGAAGAATCCGTTCCTCAACGGAGTGTAGCACTAGAGTGCGGGAGAAACGAGATTCTTCAGTCGCGTAGTGTATCCTGAGGGTCTCGGAGGGCTCCTTCAGAATGACAGGCGGAGCGCGCATCCGGCTCTCGATACTTGTAGTGAGGTTCTCGAACTTGGCTCAGCGCGCTGTTCCCGAGAAGGTCGAACAACGCATACGACGGGCTATGGCCCGTGGCGCTAAATCTAGCCCAGTGCTCCTTCTGGTTACAATCTCAGGGTGGAATCTATGGATGGACTCCGCGTCGGTACGGTAAGGTTATCTAAACTTAGTATTTAATGGCTTCTGTTAATGGCGTGAAGTTTAGTAACTACACAGAATGCTATACCTCTAGTGCAACCCGTGGTCGAGTTAAGTCCAATTGCTGGATAGTTGGGATTGCTTTACGTAATTTAGAGAGTAGCTCTTTATACTGTTCCCGTTGGGCTTTGGTCATCAGATCGGATTCATACGCGGGACAAAGCACATTCTCTAAGAAACTTACAAATTGGCTCCATTCAAGCATGAAGTCCACCTGTTCCCAATCCGGCATCTCGTCCCAGCGCTCTACGTTCTCATCAAGCTCCACTAGCATCTTAGGCCAGATACGCAGCCAACCTTCTACTTGTTCTGCTGTTATCTTCTGCGCAGCCATTTTTGGTCTCTCCTTTGAGCCACTTGAGGAATATCACCACTGAACTGGTATGCAGTAACCCAGTGGCCTATCGTCATTCTGTATTCTACCATAATAAATTCTCCACCATCAGGGCCACGCCACTGGCCTGATGGGGTAATAACGCCCAGCTGCCAACCATGATGACCGTATTGGCTAACCATCAAACTGGCGTTACTGCTCATTATCACTTGACGAATACTCTCCAAATATTCCCCCAAAGTTGTTCCTAGCGGCCACTCTCGCACAGCAACGACATGACGCAGGTAATGTACCTCGGCAGGCGATAACATTTCGGAACCTTGTAGGATTCTTCCCTGCCATACAATTCCTCTTAACCGTCCTCCAACCCGGGCTTTAGCATTTGGATCAAATCCTGCCTGCGCCGCATACTCCGCTATCTGCTGTAGCTCATCTGGCGCGAGCTGGCGCGTACCTGCTCCAGCCTCCAGTATAAGCCTATCTGGCTCTGATAATGCGTCTGATGCCACACTACCCCAGCGCTCCTTCCAGTCCCATAAGGCCGCGGATATAGTTAATCTCGCCAAGATGCTGGATGGAATGGGCTATGAGCTGTCTCAGGATCGTTTGAATAGACCATTCCGGGAAGCGATCGGCCCGCGGCTTATCGGTAAGAGCTGCCCAATCCAACTCCTTCATGTACCCTAAGGTTCTCCCACGTACTTCGTTGAGATAGCCCCATAGAGTATCGATAGACGCAACCGGGACCTGTCCTGTCTCTTCTACCGTAAACCCAGTTCCTATACCCCTGGTCTCGTAGCCAAACCTTTCCTGCCATCCCCCGGCAGCCCACACCTCGTCCACTCTCGTGATAAAGCGCTGGATAAAATTGTCCTCCACTCTGCCTATGTGCCAAAGCGTATAGCCGATAGAGTTGGCCTGAGGAGAAGGACGCCAGGCGAGCTGCTCAATCGTTAGACCTATGGTCGCTTTGTTCAGGTTATCCCAGGCCGTTGCCAAAGCCTCTTCGATAAAGTCGCGAATTGTCACTTCCAATGGCACCATCCTCGCTCGTTCAGCTGTCCGGTACGACTAGTGTAGGCGTTTCCTTAAATTTGTCATTGAGAGGAAGCAGCGCGACCGAAGAATCCGTCAGGCACGGCCGGCCCTTCGAACATGATCAGGACACGGATTCTTCGCTTCGTTCAGAATGACGAAGAATACCCTGTCTTAGTTTTTCGCGATATCCATCCACGTATACGACTTGCGCCGTTTCGACCAGAATCCGGACTACGCGGCTACGCCAGAGGCATGTACCTCTTGCGCTCCTTTATCCCTTTGTAGGAATCGACCACCGGCTGATGCTGCGGCGAATGTTCCCACGCCCGCAGATTATCTAGGCTTTCCCACTCGCTGGCGATCACGTAAGACGCCTCGCCGCTGATCGGCCGCAGGACCTCTGCCCAAATATAGCCTGGGGCCTCTCTCGCTGTAACGGTCAATGCATCCATGTCCTGGCGCATTGTCTCCTCTTCTCCGTCTGGAATAGGCAACTTCAAGTAGCTGAAGACAGACATAGCAACTCCTATGACCAAGTACAGGTATCTAGCTCAGAAAAGTAAATGCGGCCGCCGCTATTATGACAGCCCCTACGACCATGCCCATCCCGTAGTTGTTAAGCTTGCCCGTTACATGATACTTGAGACGGTCGCCGGCAAAGACTGCGATCCGCCCCAAGCCGTTCACAGCAACGTCATTGACCACCACACGGTCAAACGTAGCGACCAGGAGGCCCGCTACCAGCACCACGCCGTTTATTATGGCTTGATAAAAACTGTCGAGGAAGTATTTGTTTTCAAGCAACACCACGACTGGTGTCATCCGTTTCGAGATCGCCTGAGGCGACCACAAGCGGGCCCCGTAAAATATCCAGCCTATTAGTAGACCGCTGCCGCTCACCAGCGTGGAAAGCAGGGCCATCGCAGTATCAAACTGGGCCGCATGTACAGTGGCACCTGCATTGCCATGCGCTCCCGAAGAAGGGTTGATGAACTCCATAAACCCTCCCCCAAGTCCCAGCATCTCCCCGAAAAATGGGAAGACCACCAGCCCGCCGACGATCGAAAGCGCCGCGAGGACTATCATCGGCCCAGTCATGTTCCAGCCCGCCTCATGGTAATGGCTGCTATCGTGGGTCTGCGCACCAAAAAACGTGCGCAGTACCAGACGGGCTATGAATACTCCGGTTATGAAGAGACTGAACAGAGTAAGAACCAAGACAAAGGGGCTCTGATGCTCTCGTACGGCGATAAGCACCTCGTCTTTGCTGAAAAACCCGCTTAACGGAGCGATACCGGCCAGAGCCAGAGAACCAATGACAAAAGTAGCTGTGGTTACCGGCATGCTGTTTCGCAGCCCACCCAACTCTCGCATGTCCTGTCGCTCGGTAGCATGTATGACGTTACCGGAGCCGAGGAAAAGAAGGGCCTTGAAAAACCCGTGGGTGATCAGATAGAAGATACCTGCGGCAAGACTGCCGGAACCGAGAGCCAGCATCATAAATCCCAGCTTGCTGACCGTCGAATAGGCCAGCACTCGCTTTATATCGGTAGCGACCAGGGCCAGAAGCGCGGCCATGAGAGTGGTGATTAGGCCGATAATAGTTACGAAGGACAACACGGTCTCTGCCGCCAGAAAAATAGGATATGTTCTGGCTACCAGGTACACTCCCGCCGTCACCATAGTCGCAGCGTGAATCAGGGCGCTGACCGGAGTTGGACCCTCCATCGCATCCGGAAGCCATACATGGAAGGGGAACTGGGCCGACTTACCCATCGCGCCCAGGAAAATAAGGAGGGCCGCCCAGTTTACCGTGGCGCTGTCAAGCTTCCCCGTCGCTACGGCGTCGAAAATCCCAGACAACTGAAAAGTGCCGGTTACCTTAAATAGCAGCAGTATGCCGATGAGAAGGCCGACATCACCGAGTCTTGTCGTGACGAAGGCTTTTTTGGCCGCTTCAGCCGCGGAACGCTGCTCGTAATAGAACCCGATGAGCAGATACGAGCAGGCGCCCACAAGCTCCCACGTTATATAAAGCAGAAGAAGGTTGTCGGCCAGCACCAGCCCCAGCATGGAGGCTGCAAATAAAGATTGGACCGCGTAGTACCATCCGAAGCGCGGGTGCCCGTGCATGTAACACAGCGAGTACACCTGAACGCAAAGAGCCACCAGTGTCACCAAACCCAGCATGGTGACGGATAAGGGGTCTAGCAGCATGCTCCAGCGTATCTCGGTCCCGCCGACAAGTAGCCACGGCAGTCCATATTCCCTTGGCCCATTGGATAGCAGGTCCCGTAATATGGGGAAAAAGAGAAGGAAGCCCGAGCCGATAGCAGCAATGGACAGGTAGGAGCCATTTTTTGGAAGAACGTGAACAGACTTGAGCAAGAGAGCCAGGGAGATAACCAGGGAAGAAAGCACGCTTAAGGCCGGAATAAGCCAGGCGTGACCGGTGCCGATATCCATACTCTAACCTTTGCTCCCTACCATTTTAGGAGGTCTATCTCATCCACGTTAGCGGTGGCTTTGTTACGGTAAACGCGCAGCACTATGGCCAGAGCGAGCCCGATCTCAGCAGCCGCTATCGTTATCACGAAGATAGCAAATATCTGGCCCACGAACGCGCCGGGGGCTACGTAAGCGGAAAACGCCACCAGGTTTACATTGACCGCGTTGAGCATGAGCTCGATAGCCATAAGCACCATAACCGCGTGACGTCGCGCCAGCATTCCGTACAGACCAAGAGAGAATAATAGGGCACCGAAGATCAACGCGTGCTGCAGCGGTATCATTCCCTATCCTCCGGTCTCGCGATTATGATTGCCCCAATAAGGCCAACCAGCAGGACAAGGGACGCAACTTCAAAGGGGATGGCCCACTGAGTAAAAAGAGAGACTCCCAGGTCCCTGAAGGGCACCCTTTGTATCGCGGCTGTTCCCACGTTCCAGGGAGTGTTGTAGATAGCATAGGCGGTTATGCCAAAAAATGCCGCCGCGGCCGCAACTCCCCAGGGCTTTTGCGGGCTGTCTGAGACCACGGCCTCGTCAGCAACACGAGTCAACATCATCGCAAAGAGGATCAGAATGGTGATAGCGCCACCATAGATGAGTATCTGGACCAGGGCCAGAAAGTCGGCGAACAGCACCAGGAAGACGCCGGCCACCGCAGAGAGAGAGAGCACAAGGAAAAGCGCGCTGTGGACTACGTTCGTAGACCACACCACGCCGATTCCTCCAACTATAGAGGCCGCGGACAAAAGGTAAAACAGCAGTTGAAACGCGGTCATCTGGTTTCCTTTAGCGGCCTGGCGAGGACACCCTTCCGTTGCTTTTCAGACATTTCAATCAGGGCAGGAATACCAGCCACCACGTCAGGATGGTAGCCGGCCGCTTCGAAGGTATCCGTCATCTCAATTGCGTCGAAATTGCATACCTCAACACATATATTGCAGGATATGCAGCGGCTGATATTAAGCTCGAACGAGTCTACTATCTTACGCCGCTTACTGGTCCCTTCCTTGAACTTGGGGTTGTCTTTCATCGTCACGAATATGGCATCCGTTGGACAATAGCGAGCGCATACCTGACACCCGACACAGAACGGCTCGTCGACCTCGTGGTCGTATATGAGCCCCGGAAATCCGAAATATCCTGGGGCTAAAGGAAGGCTCTCGTCCGGGTACTGGACCGTCACAGGCTTCCGCCAATTGCTCTTCCAGGTGATTATCATTCCCTTAATCAGGCCTAGCATTATCTGCTCCTCGCGTAGGCATACACCGTGTAGCCGAGGCAAGCGGTAGCCACCCAGACCAGGGCTAGTATGGCCGTTCCATATATTACCGCGGCCGCAGTGAGTAAAAGATTGACAAAAGAGAAAGGTATAAGCAGCTTCCAGGCAAAGGTCATCAGCTGGTCGATCCTAAGTCTTGGCAGGGTACCCCGTAGCCAGAATACCACAAATATTAGGGCAAACACTTTAGTAAAGAACCAGGCCACCGCGAGAATCTGCATAAGCCAGCCGACTCCTTCAAGCGCATAAAAAGGCCAACTCCAGCCACCCAGGAAGATAAGGACCGCTATGGCAGAAGTGGCGACTAGGTTCGCGTACTCCGCGAGGAAAAATACAGCCCACCTCATGCCGCTGTACTCAACGAGCGGGCCGCCGACCAGCTCAGATTCTGCAACGGGTATGTCAAACGGCGTCCGGCTCATCTCGGCAAGAGAAGCGGTAATAAATATTACAAATCCCAGCGGCTGGGCAAAAATAAAGGGCAAGGGATACTGGGCGGAGGCTATATCTCCAAGTCTTAGTGACTGCGTAAGGAGCGCCACTCCGAGAATAGATATACCCAGAGGCAGCTCGTAGCTGATGAGCTGCGCCGCCGCGCGCACTCCTCCCAGAAGCGCGTACTTGTTGTCCGATCCCCATCCCGCCATAAGCATGCCAACGATGGATAGCGAAGAAAAAGCTACCAGGTAGAACAAGCCCATATCCAGGTGGCGGATCACGACGGAACTGCTAAACGGTATCGCCACGAACATCATGAATATGGGCACGAAGACCAGATAAGGGGCCGAGCGGAACACCCACTTATCCGCGCTCGAGGGCGCAAGGTCCTCCTTGACCATTAGTTTTATGGCGTCGGCCGGACTCTGCAGAATCCCATGGAAGCCCGTGCGCATGGGGCCGAGCCTCTGCTGGATGTGCGCCAGCACCTTCCGTTCCATATAGATAAGCACCATCACGATATTGAAGACGAAGAATAGCATGATGGCGACTCTAATGGCCGCATCTATCCAAGCAGGCATATCAGCGATCGACCTCACCCAAAACAATGTCCAGAGAGCCTAGCACCATAACCGAATCTGCGATGTAGCAATCCTTCAACATTTCACGGAGCGCCATTAGGTTGCAAAAGCAAGGGCTGCGCAGTTTTACACGATAGGGATAATCGCCACCGCGGCTTATCAGATAGATGCCGTAGTCGCCCCTGGGGTTCTCAGTCCGTACGTACACCTCTCCAGGTTCCGGTCTGATGAACCGTGGCACCTTCCCCATAAACGGACCGTCCGGAATCTGGTCAAGGCACTGCTCAACTATCCTGATAGATTGCCTCATTTCCTCCATCCGGACGACATAGCGATCATAGGTATCACCGCTGTACGCTACAGGGATATCAAAATCCAAACGGTCGTATATTGAGTACGGTTCAGAGCGCCGCACGTCTTCCTTGACACCGCAGGCCCTCAGTATTGGCCCGCTGCAGCCGTAATCGATGGCCGCCGCTGCGCTGATGGCCCCGATGCCTTTCGTTCTGCTGATAAAGACCTCGTTGTTCGTCAGCAGCTTATCACATTCGTCGATCCCAAACTTCACAGCGTCCAGCACTCTCCGGCACTCCCGGATAAAACCGTCCGGCAAGTCTATCCGCACGCCCCCGGCTCGGAAGTAGAAGAACATCATGCGGGCGCCGCTTACAGCCTCAAACAGGCCCTGAAGTCGCTCTCTTTCCCTGAAGGCGTAAAGGAAGGGAGTCAACGCGCCGGCATCCGCGCCAAGCGCGCCGTAGAACATCATGTGGCTGGCTATACGGTTTAGCTCGCACATTATCACCCGTATATATTCTGCCCGTTCCGATGGCACTACTCCCAGGAGCTTCTCCAGGGCTATGATATACGCCATCTCGTTGCAGAAGCCGGCCAGGTAATCGGTCCGGTCCAGGTGTATTAGTACGGTATGGTAGTTCTCATTTTCCGACAGCTTCTCGAAGCCACGGTGCAGATAGCCGATATAGGGCTCGCAGTCCAATATCCGCTCGCCATCCACCCGCAGCACCATGCGGAACACACCATGGGTGCTGGGATGCTGAGGCCCCATATTGATGGTCATATCAACGGTTTGTAGTCTATCTAAGGCCATGTATACCTTCTATCCTGTGCCGGGCTAGGGGATACTCTGGGCGATTCATGGTTTTGGTCGCCTATTCTTTGCCGCCACTAGCCCGGTATCCCATCCAATCTGATTCACCAAGGTCTGTTATTACACCGGGCCTATCCTCACCCATCGGCACCAGGGGATGGCTCTTTAGAAGCGGGTGCTCATCTACACCCTCATCCAGCAGCAAGGGCACCAGGTTAGGATGCCCTTTCACGTTTATATCAAACATCTCGGCCAACTCTCGTTCGTGCCAGTCCGCACCCGACCACACGGAGATAACCGAGTCGACCTCCGGCTCTTCATGGGATATCCGGGTCTTGAGAGTAATCTTATGGAGCTTATCCAGAGAGTAAAGATGGTAGACCACCTCAAAATGGGTTACATAGTCCACTCCGGACAGCGAGCGCAGATAGTTAAAATCAAGCCTGGGGTCAGTCCTACCAATCCTGCATACCTCTAAAATCTGCTCGGGAAGCACAGTAAGAACAAGCTCACCAAAGTTGTACTCTACTTTCATGGCCTGTTCCCCAAGGATTTCCTTAAAGATGGCTTCCAGCTTCACTGCATCCGCAGTAGGAGGCGCTTGTTGGCCCGGTGGCGGACCGGCGGGGGCACGGCCAGCGGCGCGCGGCCTAGCTGCAGGCGCTTGGGCAGCATCCGCACTCGGCGCTTCGCCCTT
This sequence comes from Dehalococcoidia bacterium, assembly GCA_009693005.1. GTDB lineage: Bacteria > Chloroflexota > Dehalococcoidia > SHYD01 > SHYC01 > SHYC01. The sequence goes on from SHYC01000071.1 coordinate 8,753, forward strand.
GACCTCATCCGCAATAGGTTGGGAAGCAGGTTCTTTAGAAGCTTCTGGACGTAGCTCTTCAGCGGTCACTTGGTTATTACTTCCTCCTGCAGGCTATGCACGGCGGCCTGCTTTGGCATCAGCCATTATCTTATCTTGCAGCTTCAGGATAGCATACATCAAAGCCTCCGGCCGTGGCGGACATCCTGGAACGTACACGTCCACCGGCACTATCAGGTCCACGCCCTGCAGCACTCTGGAGTATTGAGCGTAGGGGCCGCCGTTGGTGGCGCAGCTTCCCATGGCGATTACCCATTTCGGATTGGGCATCTGCTCATACAGCAGCTTTATTGAGGGCGCCATCTTCTTGGTGACGGTGCCGGCGACGATCATCACGTCCGACTGTCTGGGCGAGGCCCAGGTGACCACGCCGAAGCGGTCAAGGTCGTGGTGGGACATGTAAGTGCTCATCATCTCTATAGCGCAGCAGGCAAGTCCAAAGGTCATGGGCCACAGAGACGATTTGCGGGCCATGGCGAACAGCTCGTCACTCTTTGTTGTAATTGCGCCCATAATCCCGCTCTTGGGCAGTTTGCTGTACATATTTAGTAGAGGACTATCGTCCTTTTTAGCTATTTCCATTCTAAGACACCCTTTTTCCATGCATATAGGAGGCCGACCAAGAGGATTGATACGAATACTAACATCTCATTGAACGCGAAAGACCCTAACTCCTTGAGGACTACGGCCCACGGGAACAGGAAGACGATCTCCACGTCAAAAATCATGAAAAGAATTGCGAAGAGATAATAGCGGACGTGATACTGAGACCAATAACTCCCTATGGGAAGCATCCCGCACTCATAAACGGTCCCTTTAGCCCGTGACGGCTGCCGGGGCGCCAGGAGCCCTGAGAGGAAAAGAAGAAGAAAGATGGTTCCAAAGGCGAGAACGGCAGCAATTAATACCGCCGAATAATCAAAAATGTACTCGTTTGGCACTTATGTCTACCGCCTTAGCCGTAGGGGAGACGGCTTTGCTTATGATGGCCAGCTTGTGCCCCAAACCGGAAGAGTAGTACTTTATTTCACATTCGTCAGTGTACCATCACTGGTGGAGCAGGTCAACGAAAGGATGTGGGGACGAGATCGTGTGTGGGCACCTCAACTGCCCGGCCTTTCGAGGGCAAAATCGTCCGGGCGCCCAAGAGTCTTACCGCTGCCCGGCCGTACGCCAAACACCGGCCGCAAAGACGAGAAAGACTCCGACAGCCAGGGTGCCACCCAGCGCTACCGGTATATTCCAAGGGGACGAATAACCGCCGGCCAGTTCTCGGAAGCCCCTGAGAGCGGCAGCGATAAACAAAGTCCATATCATCGAGGCC
>SHYC01000072.1 GCA_009693005.1 Dehalococcoidia bacterium
TGCCGCTGCTGCGACACAGATCAACCACCTCTGCCTTGTACTCCGGCGTAAACGTGCGCCGATGCCTACTCTCTCTAGATTCCATTTCGACATCCTTTCTGGGTCTTCACCCACTATTATAGATGTCCGTGAGATCGGGGCAAGCCCAACCTCAACAACTCTTAAGCAGCGGACAAAATCAAAGTTGACTTTAGAGCCACAATCTGACAAACTTCACCATAATAAAAATCCAGGCAAAGGAGGGCCCGCGTGGTGGCTGACGGCGGTCTATCCGATCTTAAGATAGTAGAGCTAGGGAACTTCATTTCGGCTGCCTTTTGCGCCAAGCTTATGGGCGATCTTGGCGCGGAGGTGATAAAGTTAGAGGAGCCGGGGAGGGGTGACGATGCCCGGCGTTACGGTCCGTTTTGCAAGGATGTACCAGATCCCGAAGCAAGCGGCCTATTTCTTTATTTGAACACAAACAAGCTTGGCGTCACTTTGAACGTCAAAAGCGCCACGGGCAAGAAGGTCTTATTGGAGCTGCTTAAGGATGCGGACATATTCGTGCATAACAAATCTCCAAAGGAGATGGAGGAGTTGGGCCTGACCTATGATGTCGTTAAAGAGGTCAACCCCAGACTAATAATGACCTCCATCACCTATTTTGGTCAGTACGGCCCCTACCGAGACTATAAGGGCTCCGACCTGATCGCCCTAAGCATGGGTGGCGTTGCGTACGGCACCCCCATAATGGTAGAAGAACCCGAGAAAAGCGGCCCTCTGAAAGGCGGAGGACACCAGGCAGACTTCACCACCGCCGCTGCTGCGGCCACTTCTACTATGATGGCGGTATTCCACCGCATGCTGACGGACGAGGGCCAGCATGTCGATATTTCTTCCATGGACGTTATCGCAGCCTTGCTGAGGCCAGCCACGGCTAACTATTTTTACGGAAAGATGGCAGGCGACCGAACACCCGCCAGCCGGACTGGACTTGGCACATCTATCTACCAAACAACTGACGGCTTCGCCTCCTTCGGCGCATCCAACGACGGGCACTGGCTCAACCTTGTCAAGGCTATGGGCGAGCCGGAATGGGCGACGAATCCCTTGTTCGGCACTAGGGAGGGACGTGCTGAGTTTGGAGATGCTCTGAAGGGTATGGTGGCGGACTGGGCCAGCGCGTACCCGAAGAAGGAGCTATATACTCATCTACAGAGCCATCACGTGCCCAGCTTCCCGGTGAACAAGATAGATGAAGTGGTGGCCTCCGAGCATCTGGATGATCGAGGATTTTTCGTAGAGGTAGACCATCCCAAGACAGGAAAGGTCAAGTATCCGGGTTATTCCGCCAGGTACTCTGAGCCGATATGGGGTATTAGGTCTCCCGCGCCGTTCCTGGGTCAGCACAACGAAGAGGTATTGTCAAAGCGCCTCGGCTACACGAAAGAAGAGCTGGTGCAGATGAGACAACTCGGGGTCATTTAATAGATCTTACTAAGATTACTAGGAGGAAATCTGTGGGCAGGCTTCCACTTGAAGGTATTAGAGTAGCAGACTTTACATGGGCGCTGTCAGGGCCATACGCCTTGCAGTGGCTTTCCGTTATGGGGGCCGAGGTCATTAGAATAGAAAGTACGCTCAGGCCCGATATACTCAGGACTAATCCGTTCGCAGCGACCGGCGTAGAGGCCGGTCTGAACCAGGCGGCGGGATACAACTGTCTTAATTATGCCAAGAAGGGATGTACCATCAATCTCCAGACAGCGAAGGGCAAAGAGTTAGCGAAACGGATCGTATTGAAGAGTGACGTAGTAACCGACAGCTTTGCTCACGGAGTTATGGAGCGTTACGGGCTGGGATACGAGCAGCTAAGGAAGATGAAGCCGGAGATCATCGTGTTCTCCAAGAACACCATGGGCGCTTATGGCAGGGAGAAACATCTCTTTGGGTGGGGGACCGCAGTTATCTCTTACGCAGGGCTGGCGTCTATAACGGGATACGAGGATGACGGACTGCCACAGATGATGGGGGGGACGTGGCCGGATTACACCATAGGCACTTACAGTCCTTTTGCAATACTCGCAGCCATTTATCACAAAAAGAAGACCGGACAAGGAATGTACGTGGACTATTCCATGTGCGAGGGGGTTCTGACCATGATTCCCGAAGCAGTACTGGAATATACCATGAACGGCAGGGTTACCGGGCCTCAGGGTAACAAAGAAGAACTGATGGCACCCCACGGAACATACAGATGCATGGGTGACGATAAATGGGTCGCCATTGCGGTAGCTAGCGATGGGGAATGGAAGCAGCTGTGCAAAGTCACCGGTCACGATGACTGGCTCAGGGAAGAGAAATATGCTGACCTGTATGGCAGGCAAACGAGCAGGCATGAGTTGGATAGGCTGATAGGGGAATGGACTAAGGAGAGGACAGTAAGGGAGGTAACAGAGCTTCTTCAGAGTGCGGGCGTCGCAGCAGGTCCTGTTCAAAACAGTGATGAAGTGGCCACCGACCCGCATTTAATTGCGCGTGAGCAATTCATAGAGATAGTTCATCCGGAAACTGGATCTAAGCCCATGCCCGTGCTGCCGGTTAAGCTGAGCAAAGTGCCGCATCCCAATTATGTGAGCGCGCCGTTGATAGGAGAGCACAACGACTATGTGTTCGGTGAGCTGCTGGGAATGAGCGGGCAGGAAATAGTCCAGCTTATGGAAGAGAACGTAATCGTATAGGTTTTCTTGAAAAATTCTCGAAAAAGGTATTGACAACCGTTATTTATCGTGGTAGATTAAAGGTGTCCCGAGGGGTTACGGGGAACTGGCAGGTGGGGTTGAGCGCTGATGGGGAGTAGGCGGAAGCCGAAGGGTAAGCGCTAGGTGCGGTGGGCTGGTCCTGGGTCACTCGGGACTTTTTTTATTTGTAGAGATCATGCTCCTCAATATACGCTTGAACAGCTTCCGGTACCCAGTAGCGAATAGATTCCCCACTAGCTACTCTTCTTCGTATTTCCGTTGAGCTTATATCCATCGTTGGGCAGTGCACCAGTTTAATACGCTCTTTTGGTTCATCAATTACGGCATCAAAGCCGCTCCAGTCTATGGTATATCCTGGCCTATCTACAACTACTATCTTGCACTGCTGTGCCAACTTGGCGGGCTCTCTCCAGTACGGCAGGTCTTTTAGCGCGTCCATACCCACGATAAAAAACAGGTCGGCCTGTGGCCCATACTCCGTTCTAATGTCTCCAATCGTGTCTATGCTGTACGAAGGGCCTCCCCGCACCAGGTCAACAGTGGAAACGGAGAAGTATGGGTTAGAGGTTACCGCAAGTTTCACCATTTCCAGGCGCTCGGCAACAGAGGCATAGGAGCCGCCCGCCTTACGCCACTGAGTATGGGCCGGAACAAATAGCACCTTATCCAGTCTAAGCTTTATTCGGGCCTCTTCAGCCGCCATCAAATGCGCGTTGTGAACCGGATCGAAGGTACCACCCATTACGCCAATGGCTGTCCTATTGCCATTCAAATTCGAAGGCTCCCGCGACAATTTTGGCCCCTTCCTCTGCATTTGCGCCTTCCAGAAGCTTGTCCAAGCCCATGCGCCTGAGGTTCTGTCTCAAGCGCGACATTGAACGGGGATCATCGTTGCTGATGGTGGTGAGAAGTCTCTCTACCCTTGCCCCTGATACTATATACCTATCCCCGTCCTGGCTGACCGCTATATCCTGGTCCACCGGCCGCGGTCGAAAGACATGGAACCCCCCTGTTGGGGCTGTGGCGTCGGCCTTCATTCTCTGCACCATTTCGAGCATATTATTGACCAGCTCGTCAAGACCTTCTCTACCAAGAGCAGAAATGAACTTTACCTTTATCCCTTCGTCGGCGAAAAGCTCGGCAAGTTGGCTGCGGCGGCCTCGCACCTCTTCGAGGTCAAATTTATTGACGACTACCAGGTGCGGCTTCTTTACCAGCTCTTCATCATATAGAGTAAGCTCAATATTTACCCGTTTCATATCATCCACAGGGTCTGGCGAAGAGCCATCTATCAGGTGCACCAGTACCTTCGTACGCTGTATGTGGCGCAAAAAGTCCAGGCCTAAGCCTGCGCCCTCATGTGCCCCCTCTATTAGTCCCGGAATATCGGCCACTACGAAGGAATCATAGCCAACGTCTACGACGCCGAGGTTAGGCTCTAACGTGGTGAAAGGATAGCTGGCTATCTTGGGTCTGGCTGCCGATATTGCCGCTAAGAGGCTGGACTTTCCGGCGTTCGGAAGCCCGACCAAGCCCACGTCTGCTATTAGCTTGAGCTCCAGGCGGAACCATCCCTCCTCACCTAGCATGCCCTTCTGCGCAAAATCGGGGGCCTGTCTCACGGAACTCTTATAGGTCGCGTTGCCCCTGCCGCCGCGACCTCCGGCGACAAGCGCTGCTCTCTGCCCGCTCTGCGACAGGTCGGCCACTATCTCCGGCGTTTCTCCCGCGTCCTTTGGGTCCGGCATACTATATACTATTGTTCCCAGAGGAACCTTGACTACATATTCCTCTCCATTTCTGCCGTGCTTGTCCTTGTCCTTGCCAGGTACCCCAGGCTCGGCCTTGAAATGGCGCCGGTGTCTAAATTGGCTAAGCGTACTTAGATTTTGATCGGTCTCGAGAATTACGGAGCCGCCGTTGCCGCCGTTGCCTCCATCCGGCCCTCCTCTGGGGACGAATTTTTCTCTGCGGAAGCTGACGGCGCCATTCCCCCCGTTTCCGCCTTTGGCGTATATATCTACAACATCTAACAAGGCCAGTTACCCCTTTGCTGCATAACAGCTAGTTAATCGAAGTTTATTCACCCTACTCTATTGGTTCAGAGCGCAAGTACGATTTCTGTTGTACTACTGGTGTACTGTAGCTATTATAGGATATGTCCGATAGGATTTCATTTGCCAACAGCCGGGCAAGAGGCGTGTGCTTACACGGCGGAGGATTAAAATACCCGTGTAGTCTTGTCCCTGCCACGGAGTCGGGCTATGGTCAGGGCGGTCCTTGCCACATCAATATACGAGGTGACGACAATGCCGGCAGCTGTTACTAGGAGAATGGGCAGCGTTAATTCCGTAGATCTTGAGCGGATCATAGAGTCCTTGGGAACACTTCCACAGCCGGCGCAGATTCCGGTGCTCGTTATGGTGGCTGGGCTGCCCGGCTCCGGTAAGAGCTACTTCAGCCGCGCGCTGGCAAAAAGGACCGGCCTTGTTGTAGTGCAGTCCGATGCGGTAAGAAAGATTTTGGTCCCTCGACCGGGTTATAGTCCCGCTGAGAGCTATCTGGTCTTCTCGCGCTGTCATGAGGCGCTTAAACACATCTTAGACATGGGTATAAGTGTAATCTTCGACGCGACCAATCTTAGGAACCGCAACCGAAAATATCTGTATAATATAGCCAGCGCGGTAGGGGCCAGACTTATCAGAGTATGGGTGGAAGCGCCGCCCGATGTGGTGTTTGACAGGCTGCGGGCCAGAGAAGCTAATCGTCATCCACTGGACCTGTCAGATGCCACCTGGGAGATATATCTAAATATGGCGGTGGGCGTCCAGAAGATTAGCGGAGAGCATTACTTTGTGGACACTTCCAAAGACATACAGCCTATCCTGGCTAAGATAGCTAAGGAGATAAAGGGTGTATGGCCAACACTGCGCAGACGTCATAACGTGACCGTGTTGGGGCCGTCTTTCAAGCAAGAAGTAGAGTAGATGTAAATTATATAAGGAGATAACGAGATGGGAGCTGAGCTGGACAAGCTAATAAAGGAACTGGAAGATGTACGGAGGGAGTCTGCAAAAGTCCTGGCAAACCTGAGCGATGAACAGCTGGACCTGAAAAATGAGCGAGGCCGCTCTGTCCGCGCCTTCATCCAGGCGCTTGCAGACCATGATAATGAGCACGTTCAGCATCTTATCGGGGCACGCCGCGGGGTAGGATCGCGCCGCAAGGAAGTCAACAGGCTCCTCGGTGAGATGATGGCCGCTCGTGGGCAGCTTTTGGGCCTCATCGCCGGTCTGGAGGACGACAACCTGGACAAGGACTGGAAAGAGGGAGAGTGGAGCATTCGTAATATCCTGGAGCACATGGTGCAGACCGAGCGGACTTACATCATGGACAACGTGCAGAAGCTCGCTGGCGGGACTGGCGCCAGCGCAGGTTAAGCTCGGGTGCTGACAGGTATTCCAGCGGCTCTCGCTGAACAACTTGTCCGAGTAGGGGGAAAACGCAGCGGCGGCCCCATCGGACGGCGATCCAGGAAGGGCTATTTGCATTTACACAAGATTTTGACAAAAGCTCCGACAAAAAGTAAACTGGTGCTTAAATTAAACGGTCCGTCGATAGGGGAGAATCACGTTCCGCCCTGGGATTCAATCGCCCGTAGGACAAGCATCTCATATTCAGCGTAAAAGGAGGACCTTTGATGGACGGAGTCACAGCCCTTAAGTCGGCCTTTGCAGGCGCACATGACTGGTACCTGGGCACGGTGGCGGATGTAGGCGCCGAACAGGCGAACACCGTACCGCCCGGTATCGCCAACCCGATCGGTGCGCTGATCACTCATATCCTTCACTGCGAAGATTTCATGATCAACACGGCGGTGCAGGGCCAGCCCCTGCTGTGGGAACGGGATGGCTGGGCCGCAAGGCTGGGCGGCGGCCTCATGGTTGACCTTGAGCAGTCCGCGGCCCGTGCGCACAAGTGCGACCCGCAAAGATGGCCGAATACGCAAAGGTGGTCTTCGCCAACACCGACTCGTTCCTGGGCAGCCTCAAGGACAGTGACCTCGAGCGTGAGATCGACCTCCTTCAGTTCGGTTTTCCCAACAACATGACCATGGGGGCTTTCCTCGGCCAGATGCTGCTCGGCAACACCTACGCCCACACCGGTGAGATCTCCGCGTTGAAGGGCGTGATGTCCATGAAGGGATACCCCTTCTAGGGCAGATTAATGGCGGCCTTCATGCTTCTGTGATACCCTGAGCGTTGCTTATGTGGAGCAGTGTAAACTTACCACAATCGCCAGCTTTGACCGCGATTTTGACCGCTTAAAGCGCATCAACTGGTTGGAGACAAAACTCTAAAGCGGAAAGCATTTTTAGAGCCTTAAAAGTAAAAACCCCACCACGAGCGGGCTGCCAGACTCCCCTACATCGTGAGTCTGGCGAACATGATATTGCCAGGGGATCAGGGCCTTTCTTCCCTTCTGAAGCTAACCGTTATCCTGGCGGGTTTTAGTGGGGAAACAAAAATGTGCGTCGGACTTCGTTTATCCATACAGTGTACGTTCTTCCCTCGACGAACTCGTTGACAAGAGGTATGCTGTTGCGGACGGTGCCGTATACCTGAGTGCAAGCGATTGTATTGTCCGCTGGAACCAGATTGAGGACTTTGATGATGAAGGTTCTTCTTGTTCCCTGGACACGGTATAGCGGTAGAACCTGGTGCAGCCGTTGGGCAGACCTGAGTCCACGTTTGCAAAGTACTGTGTTGGGTTGGCACCCGCAGGCTCTATGCTTGAGGCGTCGATTGGAGCTCTCGTTATTACCATGTCGTTATGGACAACCACATGTATCTCAAAGAGCAGAGAGGGCGCCAGGCACGGCGGCCGCGCGTTGCGGCAAGGCAGGTCGCCCGTGGCCGAAAGCTTCGTTTCTCCCGGTCTAATGGCCCGATACATCGCCGGCATCGCGGCCAGGCCCATAGTGGGGAGAGGCTCCAAAATGCTCTCCTTCTCCACGGTTACCATCCACTGGTAGGCGGTACCCAAATCTACGCTAAGAAGGTCCCCTGTCAGAAGATCGAAAGTCCTCCCATTGTCTGCCAGCGTCACCGTTTGCGTCCCCGTGGTTGAGAAGCTGGCGGATGGAGTCCAGTCTATGGAGGAGCCTCCGCCCTGTACCCGGGGCCTTACTCGCCAGTAGTACGTGCTGTCTGACTCCAGAGGCTGGCCGACAGGGATCTTATAAGAGTTCACCGGCTGCGTCATGCCTCCATGCAGAAGCTCCCAGTATACGGGCGCTGTGGACGAAGCTGGGTTGGTGGTAAAAGTAGGGTCTTTGCTGACCTGGACTTCAAAGTACCAGATACTGCTGTCAGTAGAACTCCAGCTAAGGGTAGGAGTGACTTCAGCGACAGGGCTGCCGTTGGATGGGGCGATCAGCTTAATCGACTGGGACGACACCTTTGGAGTGCGAAAAGTCCGCCCTTCCGACCAGGGTCCCCATGATGCGTCGTCGGCTCCCGTTGAGGCTGTCGCGCTGGATGCTCTTAACTTCCAGGTGTATGTCATATCGGGCAGCAGGCCGTACCACTGGGGCGGGCTGGGTATAGTGAAGCCGCTCTCTGCGTTGCGGATCAGGTTCATGGCAGGGCCATCGGCGGGAACGACATAAAGCTGGTACTGTGTTGTTCCGGTAGGCAGATCCCACTGTAATGTAACCGAGAAGCTGCGCAAGATCGCACCGTCTTCAGGCGCCAGTGGCGCGGGTTGTCCCGAGCTTGAAGCTCGCGCGATAACGGGGATAAGGGCTAATGCGAAGACCAGGCCGCAGACAGCCCGGACCATCGCGGTTTTGAACAATAGCTTCCTCATGGATAGACCCCTCGGTTCGTGGGTTTAACATCTCAGATAGCAATATAACGTTTCGGCGAATAGTTCGAAGTAGCTTGAGGCGCGTTTAATAATATGGAGGGCGGATTTGTGATATGTCCACTTAGCATCAGCGGCCCTGTAGTGCTATAGTTAAGGAAGCCTGCTTGTACTTTGTGCTTAATGCGGATACACCTATAGCCGCGCACAAACGCTTTATCATTATACACTGAGCTAGTGAGAGATGGATTTCAATCGTACCGCCGGGCGCCAGTATATCCCGTTTGTAAAGACTCCCCCTAAAAGAGCTACCGGCCCCCTAAAATACCTGTTCTCACCATACACTTTGGTAATGCGGCTAAGCCTGGGTCTGGGCCTGTTTGGCGGCTTTGGCTTAGGACTGTATCTTCTTCTCAGTCTTGCCTTCAGACTACCGATTAATGCTTCGCTGCCTGTCCTCATGCAAATACACGGTCAAGTGCAGGTGCTGGGCTTTGTTGCTCTGTTTATTATTGCCGTAGCAGGCCGGCTCATGCCAAGCTTTCACGCGACCGCACTTTATAGGCCGGAGTTTACTGCCATTGGAGCGCTGTTCCTGGCTGTAGGTGTAGTCCTCAGAGCACTGGCGCAGCTTGCCCCTATGAGCAGTGGCCGTGGCGCTGTTCTTGTTTTGTCGTCCCTCCTTGAACTGGCTGGGGCTCTGCTGGCCGCGTACAGTTTTGCCATGACTGCTCGTGCGGCAAGAGGCGGCAAAATAAGGGCAAGAGCCATATTTCTTATTCTCACTCTTGCGTCCAGCGTAACCGGCGCTCTGCTTTTGAACATAGCGGCGGCGGTCGAGTTAGCGCGGGGCGGTATGGTGGTCTCTCAGAGCTTGAACGAGGCGCTGTCGCACTGGCAGCTTTGGGGATTTGAAGCTACCGCTATTATTGCCGTTGGACGGCTCTTATTCCCAAGATTTCTTTTCTTGAGGCCAACTATAGATAGGCTTATTGGCCCTGCTCTGTTTTTCTGGGGGTTGGGGAGCTTAGGCGTGCCGCTGGCCTGGCTATTGGCCCCGGGCAGCCCGGTGGCCCGCGTTCCTGGGAATCTATCGCAGCTCATAGGAGGGGTCCTGTACGTCCTGGCGCTTCGGCTTTATGATCGTCCGCTTCAGGAGAGCGGCAGGCCGCATATAACTAATCCTACGCGGACCTGGGTTAGGGTGACTTTCGGGTTTCTCATTGCGGCGGCTGCTTGCAACCTCGCTATCTCTGTGTCCAGCGCTTTCGTCGGTCCGATAACCATGACGGCGGGCTCTGCTGCCCGCCATTTGTTGACGCAGGGGTTTATATTGCCCTTTATGGTTTTTATGGGGGCGCGACTTCTACCGTGGTACGCGAGCCTGATGGTAGAGAGGCGCCGCCTTTTGGCCTCGATGATATGGACTTTGTTTATCGCTGCCGCTCTCA
>SHYC01000073.1 GCA_009693005.1 Dehalococcoidia bacterium
CGAGTTCATCGAGGTCTTCTACAACCGACGACGGCTTCACTCTTCACTGGAGTATAGGTCTCCAGCAGAGTACGAACGTGTTAGAATGGCGGAAGAGAATCCCGCCTTTGCCTCCTAACAAAACTGTCCGTCGAAACGGGGTAACCCCATAAGCTGATAGTCTGGCTTAAGAGCGTCCACATACCCGTCGTCATACCAGCGCGCCATGCTGCTGCTGAAACCATGCTGAAGCACCAGCGGTGGTCCAGCGCCTTCCACCTCATAGTGAATCCGGATTCCTTGGTTGGTAGCGTATGGCATGCCGGGTATCCTCCTGGTACTACGGGTGCAATCCCAAATTAGAATATTTAATTACTTACTGAAGGGAATAATACGCATATTCTATCTTTAATTCAACCTTTAATTGTGCATGGTCCAAGGACGCTCAAGGTCCGACGAGGTTACGCTGAAGACCGGGTCTATCGCGAAGCAGAGCTCTCTATTAGCGCCTCAATGACTCCCATCGCCACTTTGGCGGCCTGTTCCAGCGCGTTGGGGTCAACGTATTCTGCTTTGTCTTCGGCGGTGTGGTAGTTGGGGTCGTCCGAGCGATAGAGGAACACCGCGGGTATTCCGGCACTTATGAAACTGCCGTGATCACTGCCGTTCTGTCTGGACATAGTGAAGGGCTGCATCTCTATCTGGGAATCCTTTCCGGCCTGCACCGCCAAATTAACAAGACTGTCACTGCCTATAGCCTTCCAACTGTCTCCGACACTCACCATGTCCAGGTTGATCATTCCCTTAAGCCGCGCCTTGTCCGCCGGGGAAAGGCCCTCGACATACCTGCGGCTCCCCCACAGCCCTAACTCCTCCCCTCCGAAAGCCACGAAGCACACGCCGGTCTTAAACGACAGATCTCTCGCAGCCCTGGAGATCTCTATCACGTCAGCGGTGCCGGAGCCGTTGTCGTTGGCCCCCGGCCCCGCGTCCACGGAATCGTAATGGCCGCCGACTATGACCGTGCACGGCTTATCCGGGACCGCGACGACGTTTTGGCTGTGGACCTCAGGCGGGCCCGTGTCCACGTGCACCTTAACGTTTACGCTGCCTTGGGCCAGCATACCCTTAAGATTTTGACCTTGATCTCTCGATAGCGATACCACCGGAATAGCGGATAGGCTCTGTAAACTGCCCTGCAGATCTCCATCCTGATTGTTGTACACCACCGCCGCAATAGCCCCCTTGGCGGTTACGTTGTCCACCTTCTGCTGAAAGGTGATCTGGCCTCTTTCCAGTAAGACTATTTTGCCTTTTAGGTCCAGAGGAGCTAAGTCCTCGTTCCTGCCCAGGCCACCGTACTCCAGAACGCCCGGCACGTCGCCGGCGCCGGAGTTCACCATGGTCTTGGGAGCAAACTGCCCCTGAGCGGGCGAGATCACTTCCAAAGAAGATCCCTTGTCGCGAAAGGAGGCAAAAGAAAACTCCTGAAGTGATACCGAGTAGCCATAATTCTTAAACTGCGAGGAAATATATTCGGCCGCGCGCCTCTCACCATCCGTGCCGGTAGGCCTTGAGCCGATATCTACCGCAAGCGCCTTCACATGCTCATAGGCACGTGCGCCGGAAGGCTCGGCAGGGCCAACGTCCGGCAAAGATGCAGTACCAGCTGCAGTACCATGTGAGCCAGAAGTCTTGCCGTCAAGGTTGGGTGATGGAGAGTTGGCGCCAGTACTTGAAGCAGAAGACTCTTCCGTGGCTGCCGTGCTAGGCAGGCTGGACCTACTGTCGGTCGTACAAGCTATGCTCAATGCCAGCAAAAGAATAAGGAGAGCGCTCATCCATAGAATGGGGGGTCCGGAGGGGCCTTGCCCCTTTGGCAGGGGGTTGGAGGGCGTCCCCCCATATTAATAATTCCAAAGGGATGCCTTGGCTGCCCTTGAGGGGGTTTGGGGGTGAAGACTCTTGGTTTAATAGTGATTATCAACCTCTGGATAGACATTCTAATGCTTTCTCAATAGATTCTAGCACGCCTGCATCATTTTCATAAGCTTTAGCCCTCTCCAGAAACCGCCTGGCCGTTTTGCCGCCGATCCTACCCATGGCCCAGGCAACATGAGAGCGTACCAGAGGCGCGTCGTTGCTTTCCAGAGCCAGTTGCAAGCCCGGTACCGCCTCAGTGTCGCCGGTGTTGCCCAAAGCTACGGCCGTGTTACGCTGCAGGCCGCGCCGTTTGGCACGTTTCACGGCTGAGCCCTTAAAGCGGGTCTGGTACTCTATACCATCCATTTGCAACAGTGGAGCTAGCGGTGTGGAATCACCTAATCCAGGCCTGGCCTTAAAATCGTCCCAGGCCTGGGGCAGCGCCTTCCGGTTCGCCGGACACACATCCTGACATATATCACAGCCGAACACCCACTGCCCCATCTCCGGGCGCAGGTCCTCTGGTATCTCTCCTCTGTTCTCAATGGTCTGAAAGGATATGCATTTTGTGTTGTCCAGAGTGTACTGGTCAACCAGAGCCCCTGTGGGACATGCCCTTATGCACAGGTCGCAGCTTCCACAACTCTTGAGGAGCGGACGGTCTTCCTCCAGCTCCAGGTCTAAAATAAGCGCAGAAAGGAAGGCCCATGAGCCAATGCCGGGAACGATAAGGTTATTGTTCTTTCCAAACCACCCGACTCCAGCGCGTCTGGCGGCAGCCCGCTCCGAGAGCGGAGAGCTATCTATAAACGGTCGGCTGCTTACCGTAGCGCCGCTCTCCTTATGGATAAAGTCGGATAATTCCTTGAGTCTTACTTTGAGCACTGCATGGTAGTCGTCGCCGCGAGCATAGCGCGCTATCTTTCCTATAGGACCGGTAGGTGGATCGACGGGAGTATCGTCAGATAAATAGGAGACAGCCAGGGCTACCACCGATTTAGCGTCTGCCAGCAGCTCCTGAGGACGGCAGGACAGCCGCGCCCGCTCCTCTGTGAACCACGGCAGGCCTTCCATGAGGCCCTGACGCACTCTTTCCAGAGTTACTTCCTCCGTCTCAGCTAAGCGCGCCGCTGAGGTGATTCCGACAGCGTGGAACCCAAGCTCCAACGCCCGCTCCTTAATTCTGGAGGCCATCGCTGCCAGGCTCACCTAGATAACGCCTTCCACAAATAAGCGATTTATCTCTTCTTCCGATAGCGCAAGGACCTCTTTGAGCAGCTTGTCAGTATGCTCACCCAGCTCCGGGGAAGGCTTGGTGATGGAATCATCGAACCCTCTAGCCTTTATCGGCGTGCCCGGGACCTCTTGAACGCCCATGATGGGATGCTGGACTCCTACTATCATATTCCGATGGCGTATATGAGGGTCGTCGAAAACATCCTTTATTGTGTTGACCTTGGCGCAAGGCACCTCAGCCTCTTGCAGCGCCTCCAGCCACTCCGCGACCGTCTTTTCATAAAGTATCTCGTTGAGCAGCGCCGTTAGCTGCTTAACATTCTGCGTCCTTAGCTCGTTGGTCTCGTAATCAGGGTGGTGAGCCAGGTCAGGACGGCCAACAGTCTGACACATATCGCGCCACTGTGCGTCGCCGCCCACAGCTATGACTATGTAGCCGTCTGAGGCCGTGTAGGTAGAGAAGGGCGTGATCACGGGATGACGGTTGCCGATAGGACCCGGAACATCTCCCGTAGCCCAGTATCTTGCTATCGCGTTCTCCGCCACCGCTGTCAGGCAGTCCAACATGCCCAGGTCGATATAACACCCCTTGCCGGTGCGCTCCTTCTGGTGTAGACCGGCTAATATGCTGGATACGCCATACAGCGCGGGAATCAGGTCGCCAACGGACACCCCAACCCTTGTGGGACCGCCATCTTCTACCCCGGTTACACTCATTATCCCGCTCATCGCCTGCACCACTATGTCAAAAGCTCCAAGATGGGAATAAGGGCCCTCTTGCCCGAATCCGGATATCGATAGATAGACGAGTCCAGGGTTTATTGAGCTTAGATGCTCATAGGCAAGGCCAAAGCTTTTCATTACCCCGGGACGGAAGTTCTCTACTACCACATCCGCCTTCCGGACCAAAGCCTCGATTATGCGTATTCCATCCGGATGCTTCAGGTTTACGGTGAGGCTTTCCTTACCGCGGTTCACCCCGCTGAAGTAGGCGCTGCTGCCGTTAACAAATGGCCCCAAACGGCGAAAACCGTCGCCGGCGCCCGGGGCCTCGACCTTGATCACCCGGCAGCCGAGGTCCGCCAAAGTAGCTGTGCAGAAAGGCCCGGAAAGAGCATGAGTGAAGTCGAGAACGAACAAGCCGTCCAGCAGCTTTGCCATTTATTACCTGCCTACATTAGATTTATTGTGCTTTAGCCAGAGTTGAATAATCTCTACGTCACGTTGAAAGGCCAGCGGCGGCAGCTCTTCGTATGAAAAAAACCCGACCTCAGTGGTCTCGGGACCAACCTCGGGAGAGCCGCCAATTATGACGCCGGCATACACGATAAACACAACCGGGCTGCCGCTTTCCGAGAACACCCCCAGGAGGTCTTCGATGCGCACATCTAAATTCGTCTCCTCCTTAACCTCACGCACCGCGGCCTCTTCCACAACCTCTCCGGCATCCACAAAGCCGGAGGGGAAAGTCCATAGTCCCATACCAGGCTCATGGTTACGCTGACCAAGTAGGACCTTTCCGTTCTCTCCGGTGACAACCCCCACAGCCACCTTTGGGTCGCGATATGCTACAAAGGTACAGGATGGAGATTGACACTTGGGCAGCCGCTTGCCGTCCACCTCCGCTTCCGCAAGAGGAGTGGCGCAGCGAGGACAGAACCGCATTGCCTTTCCCTGATCTGTTGTCATATACCCATCCGCGAGTAGTGATAGTCAATAATAGCAAAGTGCTGTCTGCCGCTCAAACGTTAGCGGTTTCAAGACAGGTGAAGTGGAAACAGCTTACACCAGTGATAGCTCAGGGAAGTAGGTAGTGTAGAATCCTCGGTCACGAGTTAGCAATCTATCTGCATGTGTTAGAGCATGAGCGCCGATAAGGAAGTCTGCCAGGACATGCTGTCTGACCTGGATGTTGTTCCCACAGTTAGTGCATTGAGTAGGTTGTAAGTTACCACACCGAGCACAGGTTAAATGCAATGGCCGACGTCGAGAGTACTCATTCCATGCCTTACCAGCTCGATATAAGACTTGCGCAGTCGATGGCGCCAGGCGAATATGAGTATCCATCAAGAAGCGGTCCATATCAGCTTCATCAAGGAAATGAGAAGACACCTCAGCATATACTGCTTCGCATATAATTATTGCTCCGGAGCGTAGTGCGCTGCTTAGGGCTTGTCTCGTTTCTTGACGTTGAAGGGCGCCAGGAAAGAGTATGTCAAGGAGTATGTTGGTATCAAGAGCAGTTATCATCTGCCTCGCATATCCTCGACTACACTATCGGGATCCATTCCCGCCATGTGGGACAGAAAGCCAAGATATTTATCAAAGGGAGACTCTAGGACCAGTTTCTGGACTCGAAATCCCTCTTTGTCTTCCACAAACTCAATCTCGTCACCAGGCTTAAGCCCTAGCCGGTCTCTTACCATCTTAGGTATAGTTACTTGTCCTTTACTAGTAATCTTGGTTGTCATCAAACACCTCTCATTTATAGAGTAAGGAATCGCTTCCTTACTCTATTGTAAGGCACAATATCCGCATTGTAAACTAACTTTGACTAAGGATAACCCTGTACATACACTGACAGTACTATGGAGCTAAGCATTGACCTTCCAGCAATAATAATCTCCTCCGGAATAATGACCGCAGATGAGCTAGAGAAGGCTTATCAAGCCGCACTCGGTAACGAGAAGAGGTGGCGCAGCAAAGGGCTTGAGGAGTTATGCAAAGACCCCTATTTCCTGTCCGGCGCATCCCTCAGTCACGCAACCGGGGCCATGCTCTGGACGTGGGACGCCTCGCAGACCAGCAGCTTCTGCGATTGGGCGAACCACGTCCTCTCAGAGCGCTTTGGTCTAGATGCGCATGTTGAAGCTGACGAAGGCCCAGTGCCTGAAAGGCTGTGGATAAGATGCGGCGACGCGGAAGAGCTATGCAACTGGCGTACGATTAACCGGGCCAGATGGATGGGAGCCTTTTGCATTATGTCAACTAGACTGTTATCCAACCTGGGGGTCGTGGCGCTGGAGCTGGAGACCGGAGGGTTTGATACGGTAGTGGCTTTTGCGTGGGCTGAGTACGTGGAGAAGCTTAGGTTGTATTTGCCAATAACAGAATAGAATAAACAGGGTCATATGCCACGCGTTGCATTCATGATTATGAGGATGAAGGGGATCGGGTCTGCAAGGATAGAAGTGTCAGTAATAGTTTCCAGATTGGCCGCCACCCATGTGCCGACCGTAATAATGCCCAATCAAAGAAGATATAGAGCAAGAAAAGACGAAAAATAACGCCTTCAGGATCTTCAGCTAAGGTTGCAACTAGCGACCATACCATCAGCATCGGTCCTACAGTAAACGTCAGTACCATCAGAATTAGCGCTACTATCGCAAACGGCACGGCTATCACAAAGCATAGAACCCCCCACGCTCTGCCCAGCCCTGTACCCAGCATCTCTAGCGTCGCGGCTGTGCGCTTGATAGTTCGGCCTCCCACAGCAGTTAACCTTGTATGTTACATACCAGTTACTGCTACTGATTATCCTTGACTAAAAGATCCTCCCTATCGTCCCACTTGCTTAGGAAGCGGTAATAGTTCCGCTTGCTGTACCTGTCCCGCTCCTCTTCGCTCAGGCTGGTCCAGCCGCGATGCTCATGCCGCACAAAGGGCAGGCTGGAAAGCTGCACTATCTTGTAACCCTTGCTTTTGAAGGCCATTGAGTAGTCGAGGTCGCCGTGGCGATAGAAGCGGTACTTTTCGTCTATCAGGCCGATCTCTTTCACGAGTTGCCGCGGGAAGGCCATAACATAGCCCTGCATCGCGTCGACCTCTCCGTCGCCGGTCTCGTGAAAAGCGTGCATGTCGTCGCTCCTCAAGCCCCAGGAGCCGATAATACCGACGCCGATTTTCCCCAGAGCCTCCACAGTGGCCGAGATAAAGTCTCCTGTGGCCTCCACGCTGGTATCAAGCATAATTATATGCCGGCCCAGGCTCTGTTTAAGCGCGACGTTTCGTCCCGCGCCCCACCCTAAGTTGTGATCGGCGTGGATCACGCGGACTCTTTTGTCCTGATGAGACAAATGGTACAGCCATGCTCCAGTGGTGTCGCTTGAGCCGTTATCTACAACGACGATCTCCATATCCTGGCCATTGCACCATTTGAGCAGGCTTCCGAGGCAGCGCTCCACATCTTCCATAAAGTCGGAGGCAAGTATGTTGACCGATATCTCACAAGTGGATGGTTTATCAAGCAAAGAGGCCACATCCAGCGGCGATGAGACTGTTCCCTTAAGCTTGTCGCCCTTCCCGCAAGATTCCAGAGACACCAGGGTAGTGCCGTCTGAAGCGTCTCGAGCTTCGAACCCGTGTGCCAGTATCCCGTGGCGTAATTCATCAGCCGGCTGGTAGTCTTTCAGGCTGCGGTGCTGGTCCCTGCGGTGGGTGAGGTCGACCACCTCTTGTGCAGGCTCAATGATCGCGATCTGGGTAAGCAGCTGAAGCCCGAGAATCCCGTCAAACTCCTTTACAAGCAAAGCCTTATCGCCATCGGGCAGAGCCGAGTGGGCCATCCTCCATACTACACCCAGTGCCGAGGCCATATTGAGGTCGTCGTTCACCACGTCCCAAAACTGTGCGCGCCAGGTTTCCGTATCCGGACTGCTTGTATTGGAGGAAAGCTTCCAGTGCCGAGCGAGAGTCTTTAATTTGGCGAGCCCGCGCTGTGCAGCTCTGAGAGAGCTGAAGGAGAAGTTGAGTCGGCTTCGATAGTGAGCCGTCAGGCACAAATACCGGAAGGAGAGCGGGCTAAAACCCCTGGCCTCCAGATCGGAGATGGTGTAGGAGTTGCCGGTCGACTTTGCCATCTTGACGCCATCTGCCAACAGGTGCTGTCCGTGTACCCAGTACTTCACAACCTGTTTCCCGGTTGCCCCTTCGCTCTGTGCGATCTCTCCTTCATGATGCGGGAAGATATTGTCCACGCCGCCGGTGTGGATATCGAACTCCTCTCCCAAATACCTCATAGACATGGCGGAACATTCGATATGCCAGCCTGGGAACCCCTCTCCCCACGGACTGGGCCACTTTACCATCCGGCCGGGTTCCGCCGCCTTCCATAGAGTGAAGTCAGAGGGGCTGCGCTTCAGAGGGTCCACTTCTACCCTCACTCCCGCCAGCAAAGCCTCCTGCTGGTTGTGGGATAGGGCGCCATAATCAGGGTACTTGCTAACATCGAAATAGACGTTGCCTTCGGACTCGTATGCGTATCCCTTGCCAAACAGCTTCTCTATAATTTGGAGCATCTGCTCGATGTGCTGGGTGGCCTTCGGGTAGTGGGACGCGGGGAGAATTCCCAGCTTCTCCTCATCCGAATGGAAGGCGGAGGTGTAGAAGTCCGCGATCTCCCAGAGGGTTTTGCCTTCGGCCAGGGCTGCGGCTATCATCTTGTCCTCGCCCTGCTCCACCAAATCCTGACGCATGTGGCCCACGTCGGTTATATTTTTCACATGCTGCACGCTGTTGCCCTGGACTTCCAGGACGCGGCGCAGCCAGTCCGCCATAAGATAGGTGCGCATGTTCCCAATATGCGCATACCTGTAGACCGTAGGCCCGCAGCTGTACATTCCAACCAGCCCCTGATGGAGCGGATGGAACTCTTCTTTACGCCTCGTCATGGTGTTGTAAAGCTTTAACATCTCTTTACCCAATAGCCCTCACTCACTCGATAGTCCATGTACATAGTAACCACCTATCAAAGCCTCATGCAGCGCCCACACAAGACAGGTAGGGTTCTTCAGAGGATTATACCTTCAGGTATCGGTCAAACCAGGCTAAGGTCTTTTGCCACGCATCTCTTGCCGCATCCGCTCTGTAGCTCGAGCCGGTATCGTTGTGAAAAGCGTGGCCGGCGCCGGGATAGATCATTTTCTCGAAGGTTTTGCCGGACTTTTTCATAGCGTCCTCTATCCCTGGGATACCGCTATTGATCCGCTGGTCGTTTTCGCCATACATAGCCAGCACGTTAGCGTTGATTTTTGGCACGTCGCTCAGAGGAGCAGCTGGGCCGTAAAACGGGACTGCGGCCCGCAGCTCCGGAATTCCTACGGCTGCCAACCAGGTGACGCCTCCGCCAAAGCAAAAGCCTACCATACCGACGCTATCTTTGCGTACGTATGGAAGGCCCTTTAGAAAGCCCCATCCGCTCCGAAAGTCTCCTACAAATTGTTCCTGGGGTGCATTGCCTAATAACCCGGACGCCTGATTTGGTGTCGATAATAGCTCAGTTCCTCCACTACGTGACAGAAGGTCCACCGCCAGGGCAGCATAGCCAGCCTTCGCCGCGCGACGAGTAACGTCTTTAATGTGCTCTGTAAGGCCCCTGTTCTCGTGGCAGACCAGCACCCCACTGTTGTTCCCCTGGGCAACGGGCCTTGCGAAATAGCCGATAAGCACGGCGTCGCTCCCCTGGAACTATACCCTCTCCGACCTTATAGCCGGGTCATTTTCCCCGACCTTCGGATCTGCCGGCTGTGCGGACGCTGTAGGCAAAGGCGCCGGCGAAGGTGATGCTGTGGGAGCGCCAAGCTCGGGGGCTATCTGAGGCCCGCACGCCGCCAGTATGCCGGTCGCCGCAAAGAGGCTGCCGGTGAGTCCGACGAGGAGACGTAACGCCTGCCGTCTGGTTATCTTTCTCTCCAGGTAGTCCTCTACAAACTCGTCGATCAGGTACTGCTTGAGTTCCCCCATGAACACCTCTCAAACCAAAGTACGATATCCGGGAAGTTTACCGTTCGATCTCAGACCGTGAATTAAGTCTCACGCCAATGCTATCTCATGGCTACCGGTTCCGGAATACCCTTTATCCCTGGGACAGGGTAGCCCTCCTGGCAGAGATCAGAGACTCC
>SHYC01000074.1 GCA_009693005.1 Dehalococcoidia bacterium
CATTAGGATACTTGCATGTCAACGGCCTAACCTTAACCCGCAACCTGCTCGACGAGGTGCGCCAGCTATCAAGACGATATGGCGTGCTGTTTAGACAATATGAATTAGTAGCCGATGATGGTCAAAGCGCACCACAAGGAGAAAACCTGCATTTGCTGATCCAGGCCGCGCTCGCCGTAACTGACCTTATACAGAGGCGCAGACCGCTTGAGCGCCTGCCGTTCGATGATATAGTTGAAGGGTTCTTAGTATCCACCAGTGCAGTCTATGACCGTGACGTTATGGTGAAGGGCCAAATATCAAATCACCTGGTGCGTTTCTATGTAGATGGTAGCCGAAAAATGTTAATTCAGCCACTGTCGGCGGCCTCTGAGTCGGCCGCCCATAGTCGGTGTCAGCGCTGGACATATCGTTTCGATGACATCGCGCGATCTGATCCAGCTCTGAGGCCCTTCGTCGTGCTAGATGATCGGGAACAACGCGCTCAAATTTGGTCACACAGCGCGCTCATGTCTCTGAACAGACAAGCAAGCATCGTCTATTGGAGTGATAAAGCTGTACTTGCCAAGGCGCTTAGCGAAGGATAAGAACAAGTGTTGGGTTGAATGAGCCTATGAAGAACACTATGGTACAATACATCATGTTTATTCCGTAAGGAGTTGTTATGGACTTCGGCAGTCTACGCGAAGAAATGCCCACCGTCAGCCGCATGATATACCTTAACTCAGGATGGTCGGGGCCGTCTCCAAAACGAGTGATAGACGCGGTAACCCAGAGGCTCGTATATGAAAACGAGGAGGGTCCCACTTCTCGGCCAGTTCTGGACTCCCGCACGGCAATCAAGAACGGCGCCAGGACGGCCTTCGCGGAGCTGATGGGGGCTAGTGCCGAGGAGATCGTCCTTACGGACAACACAACCGACGGCATCAATATCGTCGTCAACGGCCTGCCGTGGGAGCCGGGCGACGAAATCATAACCACCAGCCTGGAGCACGGGTCGGGGCTGGTTCCAAGCTACTATGTGGCGCGCAGAAAAGACGCCAAGTTAAAGATAGTCGAACTCACTGCAGAGGATGATAGCGCCTCCATACTGTCAAAATTTGCCTCTGCCATCACTCCCAAGACCAGGCTGGTCCTGCTCAGTCACATAATGTTCCGCAACGGGCTGATGCTGCCGCTTAAAGAGATACAGAGGCTCGCCCATGCCAGCGGGGCCCGCGTTCTGGTGGATGGAGCCCAGAGCATGGGCCACATACCCCTCGATATGGTGGAGATGGAATGCGACTATTACGCCGTACCCGGCCATAAGTGGCTGCTCGGGCCCGACGGTGTGGGCGCTTTGTACATAAGAAAAGAGCTCATCGAGGGTGTAGAGCCGGCAAAAGTGGGCGGCGCTGCCGCCAGTTCCTACGATACTATAGGAAATCTGGTGCCTAACACCCAGACCGTGCGAAAGTACGAGCTTACCACCCAAAGCGCGCCGCTTCAGGCTGGCGCAGTAGCAGCCATTGGCCTGTTCCAGGAGTTGGGGATGCAGAATATTTGGGAACGGATACAGCTCCTCTCCGGCGGACTTACCAGAGGTCTATCAGATATACCAAGGGTAACCCTGACCAGCCCCGCCAAGGGTGGACTGGCCTCCGGCCTGGTGAGCTTCGCAATGCAGGGCCGCGATCCAAGAGAGTTAACCGAGGCCCTATGGAGCAAATACCGTATCGTCGCGCGCTCGGTGAACGAGCCGGCCGGAGTGCGCTTCTCGGTCCACTGTTTCAACACCGAGGACGAGATGGAGCTGACGGTTAGGGCCGTGGGTGAATTAGCGATGGTCGAGTAGATTCGAGAAATCAGGCACGCCCGGCAAGCTCAAGATGTCGTTGAGCGCTACCCGTCATTCTGAGGAAGCGAAGAATCCGTATCCCAGCGTGGAGTTGCCGGATGCTTCTTGCCTCAGCATGACGATTGAGTGTCGCTAAAGGCCCGTCATAATGTCCCCGGCTTATAGTGAACACCGTCGAACTGGTTGTCGAGGCTCTTAAGCCTGGGATTATTGATCAATAGATAGTGTAGTAACACCACAAAGCAGGAGGAACCGTCCATGGATACTATGAGCGCCCTAATATTTCATAAACCCGGCGATGTCACGGTAGAAGAGGTCCCTATACCGAAGGTGGGGCCAGGCGACATCCTAATGAAGGTGCACGCCACGTCTATATGCTATTCAGATATACGTGTGTTCAAAGGTGAGAAGAAGGCTACGAGCGGAGTGATCCCCGGGCACGAGACCGCAGGGGAAATAGTCGAAATAGGATCTAAGGTCGAGGGGTATAAGACTGGCACACGGATCACTATCTGCCCTATCCTGGCGTGTGGAGAATGCTATTTTTGCCTGCTGGGAAAAAGGAACCGCTGTATCAAACGAGTTACTCTTGGATACGAGGAAAACGGCGGCCTCGCCGATTATGTTCTCATTCCGGAACAACTGGTAAAGTTGGGGCACATAATAGCCTTGCCGGAGGGACTGTCATACGAAGTAGCTGCGTTGACAGAGCCTTTTGCCTGCGTCCTGAACTCCATAGAAAGCTGCCACGTGATGCCTGGGAGCAGCATCCTCATAATCGGCGGAGGTCCTATGGGGCTGATCCACGTCCTCATGGCCAAGGCTGTAGGCTGCCCGCAGATCATAGTGAGCGATATTATGGACTCCAGGCTCGAGTCGGCGCAAGAGCTGGGGGCCACCATTTGTGTCAACCCTCAGCGCGAGTCCTTAAAGACTGCCGTTATGAATGCCACGAATGGCCTGGGCGCTGATGCGGTTATACTATCAGTTGGTAATCCCAACGCGGTGAACGAGGGGTTGGAGATGGTGCGGAAGCAGGGATACTACAACCTTTTCGGGGGCTTTCCACCGGAGTCAGTCGTTCAACTAGACCCCAACCGCATCCATTACGACGAAATTTTCCTAACAGGGACTCAAAACGCCACATCCGAGCAGTACGTACGGGCCTGCCGCCTCCTTACCGCGATACCCGACGCGGGCAAGATAGTGACCCATACCTTCCCCGCCGCTAAAGCAGACGAGGCCTACAACGTCAGGCTGCGCATGGAAGGGCTAAAGTCGGCGGTGCTTTATTAGATAATATTAAGAGCGTAAAGATAGTATCGCTCGACTTTGCCGGCGGCGACTCGTCGTCCCCGCGACTTAGCTCAAACAGGCCAGTCTATGGCCCCTGTGAATGTGCTGCGACCCAGTTGCGTCATCCATCGTTCTGTAACCTGGGCTCATCCCCTTAGCGCGAGCTTCTTAAGGCACGCTTTGTCTTGAAATACCAGCCCTCGATATTCAAAAACCTTGAGCTTGGCTCAAACAGTACGCTTGTCTCGAGGCCCTTCAGTTTCGAGTTCACCCAGTAGGTGTAGACAGGATAATATAGCACTACGGCCGGCGCCTGGTCTACGAATAGGTCCTGGAACTTCCTATATAACTCCTTCCTCTTCTCCACGTCAGTCGTGTCCCTGGCCTGGGCCAGCAGCGAATCAATCTGTGGGTCCGAAAAGGAGGAAATATTTAGGCCGTCTTCTTTATCCTGCGAGCTATGCCAAACCGCGTAGCTATCTGGATCATAGCCCATATCCATGCCGTATAAGAGGGCATCGAACCGTCGCGGGATAACAGAACTGCGAAGCAGGCTCGCCGCACCCTCGGTAGATGAGGCGACTTTAATGCCAAGGGGCTGCAATTGCGTGGATATTGCAGTAGCCAGCGCTGATCTAACCGGATTATCGTTGGTTGAAATGGCGAACTGGAACTCCACGCCATCCTTATTCCTAACACCGTTGCTGCCCAGCGTCCATCCGGCATCTGTCAACAAGGCCGCTGCTTGGTTCTGATCCGCCGGTATTATTTGAGCTTGGTTGGAACCACTGTTTGCCCACGTGTTGGGTACTATAGGGCTGTCAGAGAGCTGTCCATTTCCCTTGAGGACAATCTTGACGAGAGCGTTTCGGTCAATTGCCCGGACAATCGCTTTACGAACTCTCGCGTCTTGGAAAAGCGGGGACTGGCTGTTAAAGAATAGGGCAGTATAGTTCGTCCTTATCTCCCGGTGTTCAGTCAATCCTGCTTCTCTAGCAAGGACGTTCGCCGACTCGGAGGGAGCATCCGAAGATAATAAGATCGCATCTGCCTTACCACTCTTGACCGCGGCCACCGCGGCATACTGATCAGCGAAGAATAACAGCTTTACCTGGTCCAACAGAGGTCTTGGGCCCATGGATGAGGAACTAGCATTTAAGGTAACCGCATCCGGCTTAGCGCTTTCAACAGCAAACCTACCCGCGCCTACAGGGAAGACATTAAACTTGTCCTGGGCCAATTCCTCGACAGTCTTGTCTTTAAGAAGGTGTGATGGCAAGAGCCCAAGGTTGGTGTAGGATAGGAAGGGAGAAAATGGCCGAGGAAGCTTGAACTTTAGAGTCTCGCTATCTACTTTCTCTACTTGTATATCCTTCCAGAAGGCTGCCAGGTCCGGACTGCCTGGAAAGGCTTTGGAATGTACCACGCCTATCGTGTAGAGGATGTCTTCTGGCGTAACGGGGTTCCCGTCTTGCCATCTCGCCCTATCGCTGATATGAAAGGTATACGTCAGATTGTCGCTGCTTATTGACCAGCGGTCGGACAAACTCGGCATCACCTGTCCATTGCTACCGAGCTTGGTCAGTCCTCCAAAGACTAGTTCTGCAAGGTCTTTGTCAACGTCGTTGAAATGCGCAAGAAGGGGGTTCATAGCCCTTGGAGCGCCTACTTCAGCCTCGACATACACGCCGCCGCGGTCGGGCGATTCCTCGGTCGCTAGCCAGTACACTCCAAATACGGCAAACACAGTAAGCCCTAGCAGCATCACCATGTTGAAGTAATGCCACCAGATCCTGGATACATTCAGCATTCAAATAACATAGATGGACTCGAGGGGAAAAGTAAAGGGAACACCGTTCCTCCGATTGAATGAGGCACTCGCTCAGGCATTGCCATAGCTTTGTCGAAGGATTGGCGACCGGTCAGGGCTTGAGAACTTCACTGCAGTTTTCATGAGCCTCTGGAAGCGGGCCACGGCTGTTGGGTGCAAGCACGGTCAAAGTGCCCTATCTGTTCAAAGATTGTTACCGGGCCGGCACTGGCTTCAGGTGGTAATGATCTCGATTTAAAAGGTGCCAGGACATGCTCCTTCGTGGACCTTGCCACCGGTATCCGGAGCCTCTGCGAACTGGCGGCGCTGGGACCTGGTCATCCGCTTTCGCGAGGGGACTTGCCGGCAACGATTATTGCGAAGAGGCAGCAGGTATCCGGCCTAAGATCCGCAAAGCTGAAGATGCCAGCGGGTCCTAACCGATCACTCTTACGCTAACAATTGATACCGCTATGAAGATGACTGCAAGACCTATTGTGGCCCTGAATAACACCTGCTCCACGCCGCGTCTGGTCCTGAATACTGCGCCCTGAGTGCCGAAGGCTCCTCCGAAACCTGCACCTCTGCTTTGCACGGTGACGACCACAATCAGCATTACAGAGACAAGGAACTGAGTAACGTTCATGATAATCTTAATGTCCAATATAGTCCTCCCTTTATCTGATACAATGCTGGGGGCCTAAGCCGGCACTACTTCCAACTTCTCCTCTTCACGCTTTTTCTTTAGGGACTCTCTTGAGTAGTATGCCTGGATTATGGCGGTGCTTAGCTTGTCTGGGTCATGTCTCAAAGGACTTTCTTTACTGACCAGGTCCCCTACTACCAGGACTGCGCCCTCCGGAACAGGTCCGTGAGAATAGACAGGGTCGACGTTCCATTCTGCCGGGATCTTGTGTCCGAAGGTTCCATTCGCTAGAACATACTGGAACATGCCTTCTCCGACGTGCCTGGTTATAGCGTCAGTGTGGTCTCGCAAGGTGTAATAGTCGGTCTCTCCGGGCTGCGTGGCTACATTGCATACATACATTTTTGTACCTGACGACCGTCTAATGGCCTCTGACAAGCCTCCAACAAGCAGATTCGGGAGTATGCTTGTGTATAGACTGCCTGGCCCGATAACGATCAGATCTGCCTCTTCGATGGCACGTATCGCCTCGGGATACGGTAAAGCGTCCTCAGGCTCCAGATAGACCCTTTTTATCCTCTTGCCGCTGTTGGGAATATTAGACTCGCCCCTGACCGTTTGATTGTCCTCGGTATGCGCTGACAGAGTTACGTTAGCCAGCGTGGATGGCAGTATCTGGCCTCTTACCGCGAGTACCCGACAGGACTCTTTTATCGCCTCTTCAAAGCTGCCAACAACTCCGGACATTGCGACGATGAAAAGATTACCAAAGCTATGGCCCTTGAGGCCCGATCCCTCGCCGAAACGGTATTGCAGGAGTCTCGTCATTAGAGCCTCCGAGTCTGCCAGGGCGGCAATGCAGTTCCTGAAGTCTCCAGGAGGTAGGACCCCCAACTCTCTACGTAATCTGCCTGAACTGCCTCCGTCATCAGCGACTGTGACGATAGCTGTCAGGTTGCCGGTGTACTCTTTTAACCCTTTTAATAGCGCAGATAAGCCCGTACCGCCCCCAATGGCTACGATCTTCAATCCTCGCTTGAGCTGACGGTGATTATACACTGCCTGTGCGATGTCTTCTACCTGACCGGGAGGGATGAATGCTGAAAGAAGAGATTTATTCAAACGGGTAATTGCTATACCTATGGTGCCGATACCTACCCCGAAGAAGAGAATACCTCTAAGATAGCGAGGGAGGAATTGTAGGGTTAGGTACCATACTACTTCAGGGAAGGTGTAGGAGGAGTATAGTTCCCTCAGAATATATGCTGCGCCCAAGCTTATTATCGTGATGCCCAACATCATCAGGCCCAGCCACCTCTTGACCTCCATACCTGGATAGAGCCATTTTAGATAGCTCCTGCGATTGCCATTAGATAGATTATTCCATAATGGCTTCATATTACGCCTTTCTAATCCTTGAGCAGGGTGGAGTACGATCTCTGTTACTCATAACGCAGGAGCGCTCAGTTTGTCACGCAAGATATCCGTAACAGTTGATACGTTGGCCCTCCCCTTGCTCTCTCTCATCACCTGGCCGACCAAGAACCCTATCGCCTGCTGCTTTCCGGCGTTGTAGTCTGCCACTGCCTGGGGTTGGGCAGCCAGCACCTTTTCCACAAGCTCGATGATCTCAGTTTCCCCGCCGATCTGAGACAGCCCCTCATCATCTATCACCTGGGCAGCGTTCTTACCGCTATGAAACATCTCTTCCAGCACCTTCTTAGCCACAGTGCCGCTTATTTGTTCTCCATCCAGGCAGTCTAGAAGGTCGGTCAAGTGCTGGGGAGTCAGCTTGCTGTGGTTGATCTCGAGATTATTCAGATTCAGCAGCCTGGATACATCACCAATGAGCCAGTTGCTCACTGTTTTCGCTCTTTGTTTAGTAGCTGCCTGAGCCGGCTTAGACGCCTTGCTTGCCATACAGGCGTCAAAGAATTCAGCAAGGGCCTTGGAACCGGTGATCAGACTCGAGTCATACTCAGACATCCCGTAGGTCGATATCAGTCTCTCTCTCCTTGCGTCCGGAAGCTCGGGCAGAGAGGCCCTAACGTTTTCTACATATTCTCGGCTTAGGGAGAGCATAGGCAGGTCTGGCTCCGGGAAGTACCGGTAGTCGTGTGCAAACTCCTTACTTCTTTGGGACGCGGTGGTCCCGCTCTCCTCTACCCAGCCTCTGGTCTCCTGTGCCGGACGCCTCCCGGAGTCCAAGAGTTCCTTTTGTCTTTTCTCCTCATACTCCAGAGCCCGAAATACGGCTCTAAAGCTGTTCATGTTCTTGACTTCTGCCCTGCTTCCGAGTTCGGTAGAGCCTCGCGGCCTCAGACTTATGTTGGCGTCACAGCGGAAACTCCCCTCTTCCATGTTACCCGTTGAAACGCCCAGATACTGCAGTATTCTCCGGAGCTTGATCAGGTATTGTCTGGCATCCTCCGGACAGCGCAGGTCCGGCTCTCCCACTATCTCCATGAGCGGCACACTGGAGCGGTTGACATCTACAAGGCTGTAAGACTCTCCTTCACCGGCGTTGTGGTGGGACAGCTTAGCAGTATCCTCCTCAAGGTGCACTCTGGTTATTCCTGCCCGCTTAGTTACGCCGTCTACCTCTATAATCATCCATCCATCCTTGCAGAACGGCTCGTCGTACTGAGAAATCTGATAGCCTTTCATCAGGTCGGGATAGGGGTAGTTTTTGCGGTCGAATTTGCTGTTCTCAGAGATCGTGCAATTAAGAGCCAGGCCTGTCATTATTGTGGCCCTTACTGCCTCCTCGTTGATCACGGGAAGCACACCAGGCATTCCCAAACAGATGGGACAAACGTGGGTGTTAGGGGAAGCGTCGCTGTAGTTACTACTACAGGGACAGAACATTTTACTTTTTGTTATCACCTGGGCGTGGACTTCAAGTCCTATGACTGTTTCATATTCCATTAGGCACCGTCAAACAAAACAAGACCAGTCTTCCAATACAGGTTCTGGGCACAAACACCCAGCCTTTGCTTAGAATTAATTATGTCTCGGATAGCAGTCATACATCCGCGCCCTTTGACCCTCACATGGGAGAGTCGAGTTAGGCAACCTCCTGCGAAGGGGAGAGAGGCCGGTGAGGATGGCGCCTCAGCTGGGGCTAGGCGCCATCTTGCTTATCGGCTGCGGGTGCTTCAGCGGCCTCGGCCTGCTCAGCCCTCGCGGCTTCCACGACCGGCGGTGACGCCCTCACTACCAACTGTTCAGGGTCTGTCAATACGGTTACTCTTGGGCCGATCACCAAGTCTGAAACATGCAGGGCCTGTCCGATCTCTGTAAGTCGCGACACATCCACAGTGACCTCCGCCACCATATCACCTGGAAGGCACTCGAGGTCAAGGGTATTCAGGAGCTGCATCAACATGCCATGATGTTTAGTGACCGCTTCAGACTCCCCGACCAGGATCAGAGGCACACTTGTTTTGATCGCATGGTCCATCTGCACCTGATAGAACTCTATATGAAACATATCCTCCGTTACGGGGTGCCGCTGGACCTCTCTCACCATAACCGTACGGGGCAGCGCCTCACCCTCAATATGCAGCGTCAACAGCATACGACCGGCTCCCTTTGCCCTTAGCCGCTCAAAATCGTTCCTGCCCAATTGTATGGCTGTTGAGGCAATTCCTTCGCCGTAAACGTTGCCGGGGATTATGCTATTTCTCCGAAGAGCCTTTACTTTCTTACCAAAGAGCACCCTCGGTGCGGCGTTTATCTGTAATTCTGCCATATTTCTTATCCTACCTGCTTCTCTTAATAGGGTCGATGCTTTATGGGCGAGTGTCCGGCTATGAAAGGCTTGGTATTTGGCCTTGATTAAAGATCCGTTGTATCTCCATGGTGTTGGGACTGCATATAAAGATAGATGGTGGAGGGGGGAGGATTCGAACCTCCGTATCCCAAAGGGAGGCAGATTTACAGTCTGCTGCGATTAGCCACTCCGCCACCCCTCCACGAGACTATTGTTAGCTGTTAAGGGTGGTCCAGGCCCGGAAGACACTCATGGAGCCCCAGAGGGGATTCGAACCCGCTAACCTGCCGATTACAAGTCGGCTGCGCTACCATTGCGCCACTGGGGCCTAAGCCGGAGCAAATAGGGCTAACAGGCCCAAAGCTAGGGAATTCGTCCCTCCCCTTACGCCCTATCGTAGTATAGCTTGTAAGCCTATATTTCGCAATGCAGCGTATTCACTCATCTAAAATGTTACTGAAAGAGGTATGGTTAACTCAGCTAAGAATGTTACTGAGGGGAACATGCCGATTGACGAAAAGATGACCGTGAATGAACGACGGAAATACCTTAATCTTATGAGCCCGCGTTATCATAAGT
>SHYC01000075.1 GCA_009693005.1 Dehalococcoidia bacterium
GCGGAGCACTTCGCTCAGTCCAGCGATCCGGCGGACCTGACAAAAGCGCTGGAGTACAGCGAGATGGCCGCACGGCGCGCCATATCGGTGTACGCCTACGGGGAGGCGGTGAGACATCTTGAAAGCGCTCTTCAGGCCCAGGAGGTGGTAGACCCTGACGATAAGACTAAGCGCTGCGACCTGCTCCTGACTCTGGGCGAGGCGCTGATGCCCGCTGGAGACCCAAGAAGGGCCTACGGGGAAGTGGCGTCGGAGGCCTTTACCCTGGCGGAGGCCATGCCAGACAGCGCCCGCGCCTCCCGGGCCTGCCAGCTGGCCCTGGATGCGATGAACCGCTATGGTACGGCGACCATGAATAGCACACCGGAGTATGGCCGCTGGGCGGAGCGGGCTGACCGCTACGCCGGGCCTTCTACCGCCGACCGGGTCTACGCTGACCTGGCGCTGGCCGGCCTCAGATTCGTGGCGGGGCTGCTCCCGGAGAGCAGGGCGTTAGCCGTCCGTGCCCTGGAGTTGGCCAGGCGGCTCGATGACGGTAAGGCCCTCTTCGCTGCCGCTCTGAGGAGCACGGGTCCCAACTCGCCACACCATGAGGAGCAGCTGCGCTTGGCCGATGAGTTTACAAGGGCGCCACGGGAAGGGGTTGCCACGGGAGTCCTCACCCAGTTTCTGTCGAATTGTTTTACCGTGTATCTTGATTGGGGTAACAGGGCCAGGGCGGAGGAGATGCTCCGCGAGATGGAGGAGATGGGGTCTCGCACCCAGGACGCCCGGGCGATGGTCCAACCCATGTTTCTCCGATGCAGGTTGCTAACGGTGGACGGCCGGCTGGAGGAGGCGGTTGAGGAAGCGGACCTGCTGGCGGCCCGCTCGGAGGAGTTGGGAATGCCGGTCCTGGGACGACAGTTCAGCAGCATAGCGTCGTTTCGAGCGCTCTTGCACCTGGGCCGTTGCGAGGAGGCCCTATCCGCGCTGCCCCAGGCCGCAGCTATGGCCGGAGGCGAGCCTACCCCCGCCACCGCTGGCCGTACCGCCCTGATCCTGGCCGACATGGGCCGGCATCAGGAGTCAGTGGC
Organism: Dehalococcoidia bacterium; assembly: GCA_009693005.1. Taxonomy (GTDB): domain Bacteria; phylum Chloroflexota; class Dehalococcoidia; order SHYD01; family SHYC01; genus SHYC01. Next base: position 1,077 of record SHYC01000075.1, read on the forward strand.
TGCTCTCAGTCAGTGGCTGCGCCTGCATCCCCTTAGCCCGGACGGCGACGAAATACCTACACACTATGTGCCCAGTGTCCTTGAGACTGCGGTGCTGGTAAAGGACCGGGAAGCTGCTTTTGCCCTTGGCCTCAGGCTAGTCCCGGCGGCCTACCTCTCCAGTACCAGTAATGACCCAACTTGTCCGGCCCGCCATCTCGGCGCGGCCGCGGCTCTGCTGGGGGAGCGGGAGCAGGCGAAGGCGTACTATCAGCAGGCGCTGGAGGTCTGCGCGAAGATCGGCTTCCGTCCGGAGATCGCGCTCACGCGCTTGCAGATGGCGGAGCTGCTGCTGGAGGAGGCGAAGGATGTAGGGGCAATTCATGAATTGCCCCTACGGGCCGAGGAACTGAGGCATGAGGCCATGGAGCACCTGGACTTCACCATCGCGGAGTTCCGGGACATGAAGATGCAGCCGTCGCTCGAGCGCGCGCTGCGGCACAAGGGGATACTGAAGGCGTAACCCTCTTACTGTCATTCGGTCGTGCTTCCGGAGGTCATGATAACGCAGCGTTCGGTTAGCAACGGCTGCACACTGGAACTCTTCTTTACACCCGTATAGCCTTCCCTTATAATGATTTTTGACTGGGAGCCCCATTAGCGGGTGTCTCAGTCCTTTTACTACCAGGTCGACAAGCCTCTCGACCCTTGGCTGTGCTGTCGCCAAGGTGAGTCGCCTCGGAGACCTTCGGAGACAGGCCAGGCAAAATCGAGACAAGCTCACTACAGGTCTCTACCCATCTTTCTTAAGGGGATGCGCGGATGGTTAAGAAGAGTAGTTATCTCACTCAAGAAGGGTACGATAGGCTGAAGGAAGAGCTTGGTCGGCTGACTAGCGTCCGGCGTCACGAGGCTGTGGACCGGATCCACGAGGCCAAGGAGAACGGCCGCAATTCGGTAAGCGATGGTGAATACGAAGACGCCAAGAAAGATCAGGGCTTTGTTGAGGGAAGGATCCGCACTCTGGAGAACATACTGAGCAACGCCTCAATTATCAAGAGGGACACCTCCCATCCTCCTGATGTGGCCCGCCTGGGATGTAAGGTTACGGTGCTGAACCAGGAGCACAAAGAGGAACAGTTCTCCCTAGTAGGCAGCGCCGAGGCCAGCCCGCGCCACGGACGCATCTCCAACGAGTCCCCGGTAGGACAGGCCCTGATAGGACGCCGCATAGGCGATCAGATCGAGGTGCTGGTGCCTGGCGGGGTTATAAAGTTTACTGTGACGGCCATTGAGTGACCCTTCGACAGCCCCAGGGCGAGCGGACCAGGATGGGCCTCCTCGACCCGGCGCGGGACAAGCTCAGGATAGGCCCCTCGAGGGCCTCATGCGGCAGCGGGCGGAGAAGCTGGAGCGTCTCAGGGCCAGAGGAGTAGACCCGTACCCCAATCGCTACAAACTCTCACATACTATTGCCCAGGCTCTGGAATGGGCCGAGAGCAATCTTCCCGCTACTGCTCCTGAAGCCACTCCCGGCGCAGCTCACGAAGAGGGCGGCGCGCTCTTTACCCTGGCCGGCCGCCTCATCTTTAGCAGGCACATGGGCCGGGCCACCTTCGCCCACATCCAGGACAGCACCGGCCGCATCCAGCTGCACCTGCGGCGAGATGTGCTGGAGGATGAGTACGAGGGCTATCTCAAGGACTACGACCTGGGCGACATAATAGGTGTCTCAGGCCCACTCTTTCGCACCCGCACCGGTGAGATCACCGTCGCCGTCAAGAGCATCGCCATGCTCTCCAAAGCCCTCAGGCCGCCGCCGGAGAAGTGGCACGGCCTCGCCGACGTGGAGATACGCTACCGCCAGCGCTATCTTGACCTGATGTCCAATCCGGATGCTCGGCGCATCTTCGCGACCCGCTCAAAGATCGTTTCCTCTATGCGGCGCTACCTGGACAGCAGAGACTTTCTGGAGGTGGAGACTCCGGTGCTGCTTCCACAGGCAGGCGGCGCGGCGGCCCGACCCTTCGTCACCCATCACAACGCGTTGGATGAGGAGATGTACCTGCGCATCGCCACCGAGCTATACCTGAAGCGGCTGGTCGTGGGCGGCTTCGATAAAGTGTACGAGATCGGACGCATCTTTCGCAACGAGGGCACCTCCACCAAGCACAATCCGGAGTTCACCATGCTCGAGTGCTACCAGGCTTACGCAGATTACAACGATACGATGGCTATGGTGGAGGATATGCTCCCCCACATCGCGCAAGAGGTGCTCGGGACCACCCGCGTAACCTACGGCGGTAGCGAGATCGATCTGACGCCTCCATGGAGGAAGATCGTCCTGCGGGACGCCATCCTGGAGCACTCAGGGATCGACATAATGCAGTACGCGGACGCCGATTCGCTAAAAGCCGCGATGAGAGAACACCATATAACCGCTACTCCTGATGAAGGATGGGGCAAGCTGGTGGACCATCTGCAGTCCGAGTACGTGGAGCCGAAGCTGATGCAGCCCACCTTCCTCATCGATTATCCCAAGGAGCTTTCTCCGCTTGCAAAGGGAAAGCCGGGGGATCCGAAGCTCGTAGAACGTTTCGAGGCGTTCATCGGCGGCATGGAGGTAGCCAACTCCTTCACCGAGCTCAACGACCCAGCGGAGCAGCGGGAGCGCTTCACGCAGCAGTCGCGGCTGCGAGAGGCCGGCGACGAAGAGGCTGAACTACCGGACGAGGACTTCCTCGTGGCCCTGGAGCACGGCATGCCCCCCACCGGCGGCCTCGGCATAGGCATAGACCGCCTGGTAATGCTTCTGACCGATAGCACATCTATCAGAGAAGTTATTCTTTTTCCACAGATGCGACGACGGGAGTAGTGAAATGAGTACCTTTTACCAAACCATAGGGATAGCCGCCAGACAGGATGGGCCGTTTATCGAGTTAGAGGCTCTGGTTGACACTGGGTCTACGTATACCTGGGTACCCAGTCCGTTGCTTAACCGGCTGGGGATCGAGCCTACCGAGCGTAGACTCTTTGACACGGCGGATGGACGCGTCATCGAGAGGGAAATAGCGGAGGTCCCGGTGCGTCTGGACGGGAGAATTTACTTTTCATTAGTGGTATCCGGAAATCGTGGAACTATGCCTCTTCTAGGAGCCACGACCCTGGAGGACTTTGGCTTGGGCGTGGACCCGGTGCGGAAGCGTCTTATCCCAGTGCGAGGCCTGGCTATGAGCGCAACCCCTGATATAGCACATCCATTCGGAAAGCGATAATGCGTAGATGACGGATACAAACTCCAAGTCTAAGCCGCACACGACATGAGGCCACTAAGGCAGTACATCGAGAACGCCTTACGCAGAGTCCGCGCCGAGCCGATCGAAGAGGGCAGCCGCTGGCTGGCCCGCTTCGAGGGCATTCCCGGGCTGCCGCAGATAGAGGCCGACACGGAGGAGCAGTGCCTGGAGGAGATAAAGATCGAGTTGGAGCGCTGGCTGGTCCAGTCCCTCCGCCGCGACCTCGAGCTGCCGGAGCTTGACGGTGTGAGCCTCAACTTCGGCGGAGGCCGCGGACAGAGGTGGTAGAATATATATAAAAAGGGTAAAGGACATGATTAAGCATCAATTCATCATAGACGCAAAGGGTAAGAAAAAGGCGGTCATACTCTCGCTAAAAGAGTTCAAAGAACTGCTTGAGGACCTTGAAGATTTGACCCTCATCGCTGAGCGGAGAGGCGAGCCAGCCGAACCCTTGGAGGACGTGATTAAGCGATTGGAGGCCAGTTGGCAGAAGATTACCACATAGAGATACTCCATGAGCACTTTTCTTCATTCAATAACTATAATCGGTCCATCTGGTGAGACCACTGTAGAGGCTTTAGTTGGCACTGGTGCTCCATACACCCAGATGCCAGAACTAAAAGGATAAAAAACCATGAGCCTATTGACAGAATATATAGAACAGGCGATGTGCTGGGCCAAGATAGAGAAGACCGAAGACGGTCGTTACTTTGGCTCTGTGGAGGGATTTCAAGGCCCCTGGGCTGATGGCGACGCAGAAGATGAATGCCTGAAAGAACTAAGATCCGTTTTTGAGGAATGGCTGATACTGGCCCTGAGAGATGATGAATTACCAGAGCTTGAAGGCTTAAATATTAACTTCGGGGGAAAACGGTGTCAGAAGCCGGTACCCGTTGGAAACTGACTAAAAGTAAATCCGGTAGGGTTCCAAGGGGAAGTCCCCTTGGCAGGAGGTTTGGGGGATGTGCCCCCAACATAATATCCTGAAAGGATACCTTGCCTGTCCTGAGCTTGCCGTAGGGAACCCCCTTGAGGGGGTTTGGGGGTGATGCCCGCCCTGGCTCAAGAAGTAGTATCTTATAACAATCTGGAGCGGTTCTGGAACACGCGTAAAGGACATCGGAAGACCTATGCTTTCACTACAGTACATACGTGAGCACCCAGCGGAAGTCCGAGACGCCCTGGCCCGTCGCCACGCAGAGGTGCCTCTAGAAGACATTCTGGAGCTGGACGCCCACTGGCGCATGACCCTCCAGACGGCGGAGTCGCTGCGGTCACAGCGCAACGAGGCGAGCAAGCAGATGTCCGGGATGAAGGACCGGGCGTCCGCGGAGTTCGAGCGGCTCAGGGCAGAAATGCGCGACGTTGGTGACCAGATCAAAGAGATCGAGGCGGATGTTTCAGAGCTGGAGACCAGGCGCAACAGCCTCCTTGATCAACTGCCAAACATCCCTAACCCGGACGTTCCCGACGGCGAAGATGAAGGCGGCAACCAGGTATCCCGCACCTGGGGAGAGCCTCGCTCTATGCCTTTCCAGCCTAAGCCCCACTGGGAGCTGGGAGAAAGCCTCGGCATAATAGACTTCGAGCGCGGCCAAAAGCTCTCAGGCTCACGCTTTTACGTCCTCAGGAGCGCCGGCGCCAAACTCCAGAGGGCTCTCATTACCTGGATGCTGGACGTGCACGTGCAGAATCACGGCTACACCGAGGTCTACCTCCCTTTCATGGTCAGGGGAGAATGTCTTTACGGCGCCGGACAGCTGCCAAAGTTTGCCGACAACCTTTATCGGGATATCGAGGAAGACCTTTGGATGGTCCCCACCGCGGAGGTCCCCATCACCAACCTCTATCGGGATGAGATCCTGTCACCGGATGCGGTACCGATCTACCACGTAGCCTACACCCCGTGCTTCCGGCGCGAGAAGATGTCCGCCGGCAAGGACGTTCGAGGCATAAAACGAGGACACCAGTTCGACAAAGTGGAGATGTACAAGTTTGTAAAGCCGGATACATCGGGGGCGGAGCTTCAGAAGCTGCTGGACGACGCGGAGGATATACTGCGGCTGCTCGACCTGCCGTACCGCGTGGTGGAGCTGTGCACCGGCGACCTCGGATTCTCCGCCGCTCAGACCTACGACCTTGAGGTGTGGGCCCCGGGCTGCGACGAGTGGCTCGAGGTCAGTTCCTGCTCCAACTGCAGCGACTTCCAGTCCCGCCGCGCCAACATCCGCTATCGCCCGGAGCACGGGGCGCGGCCGGAGTACCTGCATACCCTGAACGGCTCCGGCCTCGCCCTGCCAAGAGTCATGATCGCCATAATGGAAAGTTATCAGCAAGAGGACGGCTCCATAATAATCCCAGACATCCTGAAGCCGTATATGGCCGGGATAGAGGTGATACGATAATGGGCTGAATGTTAAGATTGGAGAGTCCAGAGGGGAGAATCCCCTTTGGCGGGGTGTCCCCCTGATTTAATCCCGAGGGTTACCATCATTAGCCACTTGTTACACTAAACCTACGCCACATGTCTTCATGCCTTTGCCTTCAAGAACCTCAGGCAACGGGCCGTAATCGTTACTTGAGGCTCTCGAAAGGAATGATGACCTGAATCCACCGATGATAGAAGGCATAGTAGGCATAGTTATATGGACCGATAACCTGGAGCCGATGGCGCGGTTCTATCGTGATATCCTGAAGCTGCCAGTCCACTCAGTCCATCCGGATTTCGTCGCCTTCGAGTTCGATGATATACGCTTCAGCATCGGTCTCCACAGCGAAGTGCACGGCTCCGCGAAAGACCCACATCGCATCATGGTGAACTTCGCCACCTCCGACATACACAAACTGGCCCAGGAGCTAAAAGACCAGGGGGTGGAATTTGTCCGTGAGCCTGAGCTGGAGGAATGGGGCGGCTACGTCGCCACCTTCCGCGATCCGGACGGCAACCTGGTCCAATTGCTTCAGCAGCCGAAGAAATAGCGTGTTTTGCCCAAGATGATTACCCAGCAATCGACTATTGTTTTGGACAGAGGAGCTTTGCTGCCTTGGGCAGGGGATTGGGAGATGTGCCTCCCATTATGAATATCCCAAAGGGATACCTTGCCTGTGTTATACGCCTTGTCCCCCTTGTCCGCCTTGCGGGCTCCGTGCGCGGAGAGCCTGTCGAGATGGCTTGCCGAAGAGAACGCAATTGAAGGGTATTCGGGGGATAAGCCGCTGATTGAGAGCCCGCCCCATCTTATGCTAACATTGTGCCATGCGTTATCCATTTCACGATCGACTTGAGAAAGGCCCCATTCTGGCGGACGGCGCGATGGGGTCGATGCTATACGCTGAGGGAGTGGACTACCACCGCTGCTTCGATGAGCTTAACCTTACCGACCCGGCCCTCGTCCAGAGCATACACCGCCGCTATCTGACCGCGGGCGCGGAGATCATCGAGACCAATACTTATAGCGCCAACCGTTTTAAGCTGGCTCGCCACGGCCTTGAGGCCAAGGTTAGAGAGATTAACCGCCAGGGAGTGCGCGTGGCAAGAGAGGCCAGGGAGATGGTGGGCGAGCCTATATTTGTGGCGGGAGGAATTGGGCCGACCGGGCTGACCTTTCGCCCTGGACTAAAAACCAAACAGAGTGAGATCGAGCTGGCCTACAAAGAGCAGGCCGAAGGGCTTATTGAGGGCGGAGTCGACCTCTTTATTTTGGAGACGTTCACGACTCTGGAGGAGTTGAGTACGGCCGTCCATGCAGTCCGCTCCATCTGCGACCTTCCGATAATCGCGGAAGTGACTTTTAATGAAGACGGATATACCCTGGGCGGCGATGACCCGGCCAAAGTGGTGGAATACCTTGAAGATCTCCAGGTCGACGTGCTGGGCATAAATTGCACCATCGGACCGCAGGGCAGCCTGGCAATAATAGAGAGAATGGCGGGTTGCACCCACACGCCGTTAGCAGTGATGCCCGCAGCGGGCCAGCCTTCTCTTATAGATGGACGTTTTCTCTATCTGTCGTCTCCGGCATATTTTGGCGAGTACGCGCGCCGTTTTGTAGAGGCGGGCGCCAAAATAATCGGCGGCTGCTGCGGCACTACTCCTCAGCACATAAAGGCCATGAAGGAGTCCATAGCCTATCTTCAGCCGGCACAGACCAGGAGTGTTATCGTTTCGCAACAGCTGGAGCCCCTGCAGGAAGAGGCAACAGCCGCTAAGGAGGCGCCGACTCCCCTGGCGCAGAAGCTGGCCAACGGCAAGTTCGTTGTCAGCGTCGAGCTGGACCCGCCGAGGGGAATTAACCCCGCAAAGGTTATCGCGGGCGCTGCTATGCTGCGAGACCTGGGTGTGGACTCCATAAACATTGGCGACAGCCCCATGGCGCGGGTTAGGATGAGCTGCATCGCCCTCGCGCGCCTCATACAGGAGCAGAGCGGCGTTGAGACGATAATCCACTTCACCACCAGGGACAGGAACTTGATGGCCATTCAGTCAGAACTTATTGGCGCCCACGCCCTCGGCATCCGCAACGTCATCGCGCTAACCGGTGACCCGCCCCGGCTGGGCGACTACCCAAACGCCACCGGGATCTGGGACGTTGACTCCATAGGACTCATAAGCATTCTGAAGCGCCTTAATGAAGGACGTGACTATGCCGGCAACTCACTGGCTCGGCCCACTTCTTTCTTCATTGCCTGCGCCCTCACTCCCCAGGCGCCAGATCGCGTGAAGGAGCGCGAAAGGCTCAGGCGCAAGTTGGATGCTGGGGCTGATATTGTCATGACACAGCCCCTCTATACCAAGGAGGAGGTGGAGGAATGCCTGGACTATTTTGGCCCCATACCGGTGCCCATCCTTCTGGGGGTGCTGCCATTGCAGAGCTATCGCCACGCAGAGTTTATGCACAACGAGGTGCCCGGTATCTTCGTATCCCAGGAACTGCGGGATAGAATGCAGAGGGCCGGCGAAAAGGGGATAGAGGAGGGCATAGAGATGTCTTGTGAGTTATTGACTGACACGAAGGATATGGTGTCTGGTACCTATTTGATGCCCTCATTTGGCCGCTACGAGGTAGTGGGCGAGATAGTAAAGGCTGTTTTCAACGGCCAGATAGGTTAGGCGTCTTAATAATGACGGCGCATATTATTAACGGTCAGGAGATAGCTAAAGAAGTAAGGGCTGAGGTGGCGAAGGAAGTCGCCAGGCTAAAGGCTGCAAGAGATGTGACGCCGGGCCTCGCGGTGGTGCTTGTAGGCGACGATCCGGCTTCCGCTGCTTACGTCCGCAACAAGGGCAGGGCGTGCGACGAAGTTGGCATCTTTTCCGAGACCTTCAAGCTTCCCGCGGACTCATCCCAGGAAGAGGTAGAGGCGATGGTAGAACGGTTGAATCGGGATGCTCGCTTCCA
>SHYC01000076.1 GCA_009693005.1 Dehalococcoidia bacterium
AGAGATGATCGCGCCCCGGCGCATCCGGCTGCACCAGCAGGTGGCAAGAGCATTGGAGTCACAGTATGCCAACAGGCTGGAGGAGCACGCGGTGGAGCTGGCGGAGCACTTCTCGTATTCTTCCGACCCTACAGACCTAGCCAAGGCGGTGCACTACGGTGAGATGGCAGCGCGCCGCGCTGTGGCGGTATACGCCTACAGCGAAGCGGTGGGACACCTGGAGCGCTGCCTGCAGGTGCAGGAGGTGCTGGACCCAGACGACAAGGCTAAACGCTGCGACCTCTTGCTAGCGCTCGCTGAAGCCCTCATGCCGGCTGGACAGCCCATCCGAGCAGTGGAGGAGGGGTGCGAACAGGCTCTCGCGTTAGCGGAGGTGCTGGGAGACCAGATGCAGGCATCGCGAGCCTGTCGGCTGGCTCTCGAGGGCTTACTCCGATACGGGAGTGGAGCCATTTGGGGGTCTCGGACATTTGCTAAGTGGGCCGAGCAGGCCGACGGTCACGCGCTACCAAACACGCCGGATCGAGTCCACGCCGACTTGGCAATGGGGAATGCTAAGTTCTCTGCCGGGCTCCTTAATGAAGCCGCAACGCTACGGGACCGCGCGATGGAGTTAGCCCGAGTGTTGGACAGTCAGGAGCCACTTTTTTTGGCTGCTACTCCGCGAATAGGTCATGCGCACACCTCGCCGCAACGTCAGGGCGAGCGATTACGACTGGCAGATGAGTTCACTCAAAGAGTCCATGATGAGGTTAGCGTGCAGACGTTGGGGTACCTACTTTGGTTAAGCACCCATACGTATCTTGATTGGGGTGAGCGGGAGCAAGCCGAAGAGATGCTGCGCCGGTTGACTGAGCTATCCAGCCGCACACGTGACCCGGAGCCCTTATTGAGGGCGCTCCGAGTTGAAGTGACCCTCCTCACGTTAGATGGCAATCTGGAGGCCGCCCTTGAGGCCGGAGAGCGCATGGTAGCCCATGCCAACCAGCTCGGCGCACCCGGGTCGGGGCTGACGTCAAGAAATGCTGTGGAATTTAGGCCACTGCTGTATGTCGGAAGGGGTGACGAGGCTCTCTCGATTCTAGACCAGGGAAACCCGGCGGCTGGAGCCCAGGAAGGGCCAGTTATCCGGGGACGACGGGCAATCTGTCTCGCGTATCTCGGGCGTATGGCCGAGGCCCAAACTCTTCTTCATCTGATGATTACACAGTTGGAACTCGACCCGGGTGAGGATGAAGTACCTACGGGGGTACTCGTTAGCCTGCTTGAGACCGCGGCCCTGGTGGAGGATAAGGAAGCGGCTGCGCTACTGGCGCACAAGCTAAGCGGCGTTGCCTCTCTGCTAACCGCCCCCGAGCACACGTGCATTGCCCGCCATCTTGGCGAGGCCGCGGCGCTGCTGGGAGATAAAGAGAAAGCCGGAGCCTACTACCAGCAGGCGCTGGAGGTGTGCGCGAAGCTGCGCCACCGGCCGGAGGCCGCACTCACGCACCTTCAGCTTGCCGAGCTATTGCTGGAGGAGGCTGATGATGTAGGGGCGGGGTCTCCCCGCCCAGACCACCCAGTGCGAGGGGACCTCGCCCCTACAGGGATACAACTGAGGCATGAGGCCATGGAGCACCTGGACTTCGCCATCGCGGAGTTCACGGAGATGAAGATGCAGCCGTCGCTGGAGCGCGCGCTGCGGCACAAGGGGCTGCTGAAGGCGTGATGCCGCGCCGCCACACCGTCATTCTTAGCCGCAACGAAGAATCCGGTCCACTGCCGTGCTAATACCAGAGTGCGGGAGAATCGAGAGTGTTCGGTCGCGTGTTCCTTCAGAATGACAGACGGACCGCGCGCTGCGGCACAGGCGCTATTGTCGGGACAGTCTCCAAGCCCGCTCCTCCAGGGGTGCGGCGTCAGATGCAGGGGTCGAGCCGGCTATCACGCTGTTCCTTGACCGTATACGAACCGGTAGCCTATAATTTGGCTGCCTTCAAAATCTTGTTTAAGTGAAGAATGATCTATGACACAAGATACCAGCGTTGACGAAATCCAGTCCCAGGCGCTGGGCGCGTTGGGCGCCATCGACGACATCCGGAAGCTTGACGAGTGGCGCGTGGCCTATTTGGGCCGCAGCGGACGGCTGACCTCGGTGCTGCGAGGACTTGGCGCTCTGCCCCCGGAAGCCCGTAGAGAGGTAGGCCAGCGGGCCAACATGGTGAAATCCGTGTTGGAAAAGGCTCTTGAGGAGAAGGAAGAGGTCCTGCGGCAGGCTGAGCTTCAGCGGTCGATTGAGGGAGGCAAACTGGATATCACGCTGCCGGGAAGACGGCCGAACCGGGGGCGCCTTCACCCCACGACTCAAGTGGTACGAGAGATATGCGACGCGTTCGTCGCGATGGGCTTCCAGATCGTAGAGGGGCCGGAGGTAGAGTGGGACTACTATAACTTCGAAGCCCTGAACATCCCCAAGGACCACCCGGCCAGGGACATGTGGGACACCATCTGGATCGACCCTCCCTCGGAAAGCGAAAAGCCCATGCTGCTAAGGACTCACACCTCTCCCATGCAGATCAGGGTAATGGAGAAGACCCAGCCTCCGGTGCGTGTGGTGGTGCCCGGCAAGGTGTACCGCTACGAGGCCACCGACGCCACTCACGAGTCCCAGTTCTATCAGGTAGAGGGACTGGCGGTGGACACCAACATCACCTTCGCCGAGCTTAAGGGTACGCTGTACGAGTTTGCGCGGCGCATCTTTGGCACCGAGCGCAAGGTGCGCTTCCGCTGCGACTACTTCCCCTTCGTGGAGCCTGGGGTCGAGATGGCCATAGACTGCTTCGCCTGCGGCGGAAGAGGGTGCAGGATATGCAGCAACTCCGGCTGGATCGAGATAATGGGCGCGGGGATGGTGCATCCCGAAGTGCTGCGCCACGTAAACTATGACCCGGAGATATACACCGGCTTCGCCTTCGGCCTCGGGCCGGAGCGCATCGCCATGCTGAAGTATGGCATCGACGACATCCGATTGTTTTATTCGAACGACCTAAGATTCTTGTATCAGTTTTAGGCCTGCACTTGCTCTTCTTCCACAGTATCTAACTACTAACATAACAAGCTGCATGCTCATTCCGGGATGATCCAAGAGAAATTTAGTATTTTAGTCATATCGCCGGCTCAATACATACGTCGTCTAGGACAAAACTCATGAAAATATCGCTTAACTGGCTTAAGGAATATGTTGACATAACGCTACCGGTAGACGAGCTGGCGCATCGCCTCTCTATGTCCGGCACGGAGGTGGGTGGCGTGACCCACATCGGTGGGATGTGGGATAGGGACAAGGTGCTGGTGGGACAGATCGTGCGCCTTGACCAGCATCCCAACGCAGACCGGCTGCGGCTCGCTACTATAGATATCGGCGGCGAGCAGAACACAGTGGTATGTGGGGCGTGGAACATTGCGGAAGGGGACAAGGTGCCTTACGCCAGGGTTGGGGCGCGTTTAATAGATGGACACAGCGGCGAGCCCGCGGTTTTGAAGTCGGCAAAGATACGTGGGGTCACCTCCGAGGGCATGATATGCTCTGAAAAGGAGCTCGGCATCGGCGAAGACCACACCGGGATCATGGTGCTTCCTGAAGACGCTCCGGTCGGCGCATCTCTTTTGGACTACATGGGAGACGTCATCCTTGACCTCGATCTGACGCCAAACCGGCCGGACTGCCTCGCCGTGTTGGGAATCGCGCGCGAGGTGGCTGCAATTACGGGACGGCAGGTGCGCGAGCCGTCTCTAGCGTATAGCGAGAGCGGGGAAAGCGTATCGGACCTGGCCTCGGTGGAGATCCTTGACCCTGACCTGTGCCCGCGCTACTGCGCCAGCGTTGTCACCGGCGTGAAGATCGGGCTGTCGCCGCGGTGGATGCAGCAGCGACTCATGGCCCTGGGCATGCGCCCGATAAACAACGTTGTCGATATCACCAACTACGTGATGCTGGAGTACGGCCAGCCGCTCCACGCCTTCGACTATGACCGGCTTGTGGACCATCACATAATAGTCCGCAGGGCTAGGCCCGGGGAGAAGATGACAACTTTGGATGGCCTGGAAAGGGACCTGACGGAGGAAAACCTTCTCATCTGCGACGGCGGTGGGTCGGTGGCCCTGGCCGGAGTAATGGGAGGTCTCGATAGCGAGGTAACGGAGTCTACCGTGAACGTGCTCATTGAGTCCGCCAACTTCAACAACATCAGCATCAGACGCACTTCGGCACGGCTGCATCTACGAAGTGAGGCCTCACTTCGCTTTGATAAAGGGCTAAGCCCTGAGCTTCCCATGTATGCTCTCAAGCGAGCCACTCAGTTAATGGTGGAGCTGTGCGGTGGTTCTGTCGCGCAGGGCGTAATAGATATCTATACCGGCAAGACCGAGCCTGCATCTATCCACTTTTCCGCCGCGCAGGTAAACCGGATACTGGGCGCGGATATGGGCCTTGGCGAGATCGAGGGCGTGCTGAAGGCACTTGGTTTTGAATGCACTGAGGTCAGAAAAGGTACAGGCGTTGAAGACCCTCGATCTGTCGGGGCAGAGCTTAGCGTGACTCCTCCTTATTGGCGAACCGACGTACGAATTGTGGAGGATATAGCGGAGGAGGTGGCACGGATAGTGGGATACGATAACCTGCCTATGTCGCCTCTGTCCGGCTCGGTACCACGCTATGAACCGGACCTGGAGAGAGAGCTAAGGGAGAAGGTTCGAAATCTGCTGGTGGATGCCGGCCTGCAAGAGGTGCTCACCTATTCCTGGACAAGTCTGGTGAACCTGGGGAAATTATCTCGTCCTGAAGGACTCTCCGGGCAGCCTCTGAAGGTGTTTAATCCTATGTCGTTGGAGCAGGAGTATCTGCGTACGACCCTGCGCGCCGGCCTGCTTTCTACGTTAGCCCTTAACGAAAGGCACTATGGCGCTTCAAGTGTAAACATCTTTGAGGTGGGATCGGTGTTTATGCCCACGGAGGGCGACCTCCCCAGAGAACAGATGATGGCAGCCGGCATCATGACCGGGGACGTCCTGACGAAGAGTTGGGATAGAAGCGCCACGGCCGTTGATTTTTACGATGTAAAAGGCGTAATTGACGCCCTGATGGACGGATTGGGGATGGTCCCTGATTATTCCCCGGTGGAAGACGGCGATCTCCTCGCCGGCCGTACGGCGGCAATTTCTATAACAGGGTCCAGGATCGGCGTCTTTGGTGAGGTACACCCTCAAGTGCTGGAGCGTTTCGATGCGTCATCCCGGCCTGTTTACCTGTTTGAGATAGACCTGGCGGCAGTATTCGCTCAGCAGAGAACGCCTAACCGCTACCAAAGCATTCCCAGGTTCCCTGACGTAGTGGAAGACCTCGCGGTAGTGGTAGACACGAGTACTCAGGCTCAGATGGTTATGGAGATCATAATGAGAAGTCCGATAGTTAGCAGCGCTACGTTGTTCGATATCTACGAAGGCCCTCAAGTACCGCCGGGGAAGAAGTCTCTGGCGTACTCAATAACTTATCGCGCTCCGGACCGCACCCTCACCGGGGAAGAGGTCGCCAGCATCCGCTCACGCATTATATCCCAGTTGGAACGTGAGTTGGGAGGAACCCTGCGCAGCTAGTAACAGAAAAGTGCTACATCGGCATTTCCTGGCCGAGGCCCCTGGCCCTGGCAAGCTCGTAGCACCTGGCTGCTGAGGCCACGTCCCAAATGGCAATGCCGTGAGACTCGAATAGCGTCACGTCTGCGTCGCTTTTACGCCCTGGCATCACGCCGGCAACTATGTAGCCTAGCTCGCGCACCTGCTCCCAGTTGATGATGCCGCGCTCGACCGGCTGCGCCAGGTCTGCGCACTCCATCTTTGCCTGCTCAACCGAGTCGGCGGTAAGCAAGGTGCACTTTCGGACCGCGTCGTCATCGATCTCTCTACGCAGCAGGTTGTTGGCTCCCGCGGCGTTGATGTGCATGCCCGGCTCAATCCACTCGCCTTTGAACACCGGCTCACGCGACGTAGTTATGGTTACGATGACCTCGGCGCCCCTGGCCGCTGACTGTGGATCGGAAACCGGGACCATCTCTACGCCGGTTATCTCACCCATACGGCGGCAAAAGTCTTCACGTTTGCCCTGGTCCCGGCTGTATACCTGGATGCGCTTCACTGCCATGACTTCACATATAGCCTCCACCTGGCCTTGGGCCTGGTAGCCGGTCCCGTATACTCCAACAACTCCGGCGTTGTTCTTAGCCAGATATTTTGTAGCTACGCCGCTGGCTGCCCCCGTCCTTAGCTGACCCAACCTGCTTGCCTCTATGATAGCCAGAAGCTGTCCTGTATCGGCGCTGTGAATATACACCAGAAACCGCACTCCGCCGCGGGTGGCAGTGTAGGCCTTGAACCCAACAACATGTAGGCTGGGCACGGAAGCAGACATAATCTGCATAGACCCCATTGGCACTCGCAAGCGCCTCCTGGGAAGATTGACGGCCAGACCGTTTCCCTGGTCCTGAAAGCCTATTTCCAGCGCATCTATGGTGTCTTTCATTGACATAGCTTGCGTTACGTCATCCTCGGTAATATAAAGTGACATATTCGCCTCTTCCGCTGTATTAATATGTAGAATCGTGGGAATTGTATCTTCTTGCCGGTTTGTGGGTCAAGGATATACGATATATTATTGCAACGTCTGTACCGACCGCTCGTTAAGAACGTGTAAGGACTCCATATCTAGTAAGAGGGTGAGACTTGATGAGGTATACCGGGCTTTCTATCAAAAGTGAGATTGTACTTAGGCTTCTTGTCGTAACTGCTGTTTTGGCGATTGCGCTGGCGCCTTTCCTGTATAAGCGGACTGACGCTGCCGGTGATATGCCTGCGAGCAGAATAGGCAAGATAAGATGGGGCTACTATGTAGCTTATGACCGTTCATCCTATGTCTCTTTACAAGCTAATATTAAGAATTTGGACTATGTATCTACCTATTGGTATCACATGGATGGCGACGGCAACCTGATCACTTCGGGAGACTATACGGTAGCTGACAAGAACAAGGATGCGGTCATAGCTTTGGCCCGGCAAAATGGCGTTAAGATACTACCTATGGTAAAGAACAGCGCAACCTACGATGAGTTCCATAATGTTCTGACCGAGCCCGGTGTGCGAAGCAGAGCCGTCCAAAACATCGTGAACATGGTGGTCTCCGGAAACTTTGATGGTGTAAACGTGGACTTTGAGGGAATGAACTCCCAGGACAGAGACGGTCTCACGGCATTTATGGCCGAGCTTTATCCGATTCTTAAGCTTAAAGGCAAGATCGTGACCCAGGCTGTTGCCGGTAAGGACCAGGAACGGGCCACTGGCTGGGCCGGCCCTTATGATTATGCTGCGCTGGGGAAGTATAACGATCTCGTCCTACTTATGACTTACGGCTATGGGACCGGTAAGCCTCAGTCCACCTCCCCTTTTCCCTGGGTGGAGCGGACTGTCGCCTTCGCCTCCACCCAGATCCCGGCACATAAGCTCATTCTGGGACTGGCCTGGTATGGCTACGACTGGAACATATCCAGCGGTGCACTTACATCTTTAAGGCACTCGGAGACTGCTGACCTCATTGACATTTACAAGCCAGCCATCGTATATGATTCAAATGTCGAGGCCCCTAACTTTAGGTACGTAGCTGACGGCGAGCAGCATGAGGTCTGGTACGAAGACAAGCGCAGCAACGAAGCCAAGATTGAACTGGTGAGTGAATACGGCCTGGCTGGCGCTGGGTCATGGCATATAGGTCATGAGGACCAGGAGTTTTGGGACGTTTATAATGATCGCCTGGGGTTCAGGACCTGGTTTCTGGCGGAAGGCGCAACCACGCCCCCCTTTCAGACCTGGGTTCTCTTGATGAACCCTAACAGCTACGCGGTAAACGCCAGGGTGACTTTCATGAAGGAGCGCGGGGAGACCGTAGCGAAGCAGTACAAGCTCCCTCCGACATCCAGGATGAACATCTTCGCGAATCAGGAGGTGCCGAACTCTGCCTTCTCCACCAAGGTAGAGGGCGACGGGCCGATTTTTGTTGAGAGGTCTATGTTTTTTGGACAGGATGCGCACACGTCGTCCGGGATAAACGGTCCCAGCCGAAGCTGGTACCTGCCACAGGGCAACTCTACCTCTGGAGGGGATACCTGGGTGTTACTGATGAACCCTAACAGCTTCAACGCGAGGATTAAAGTCACCTTCGTGACCACA
The DNA here is from genome assembly GCA_009693005.1 of Dehalococcoidia bacterium. Classification (GTDB taxonomy): domain Bacteria; phylum Chloroflexota; class Dehalococcoidia; order SHYD01; family SHYC01; genus SHYC01. The sequence goes on from SHYC01000076.1 coordinate 8,254, forward strand.
GGCGGGACGCGTAAAGAGAAAGAGTATGTTATGAACCCCACCTCGCGCCTAAACATTTATGCCGATTATGAAGTCCCCAACACTACCTTCTCAACTATCGTTGAAAGCGACTCGCCGGTTATTGCAGAGACGGCCTCGTATCATTGGAATAGCGCGGGTGGAATGGGCGGCTCAGGATCACCCGGAACTCCGTATTTGTCTAAGAAGTGGTATTTGGCCGAAGGCTTCACCGGCCACAACACAAGCCTGGCCTTAATGAACCCGTATCAGGCGGATGCCACCGTAAAGCTCACCTTTATGTTGGAAGGAAGCGCCCCTCTGGTACGACAGATAGCCATGGGCCCTTCCAGCAGGCAGAGCATAACGGTAAACAACATACTGCCGCCCAACACCGCCTTTTCGACGATGGTAGAGTCGAATATTCCTATCGCGGCAGAGAGGACCTCTTTATGGGGCAACAATACCTACGGGCACAGCTCTTTGGCGGTATCCACACCGGCGCGGGTCTGGTATCTCCCGGAAGGCTCCACCGCGCCTCCCTTTCTTGATTTTGTTCTGATCATGAACCCCAACCCCGAAAGCACAAAAGCCGTGGTGACGTTCATGACCGAAAAAGGGGATGCAGTGGTTAGAGAGTATAAACTGGCCCCCAACTCTAGGTTTACCTTATACGTCAACTCGGAAGTGCCAAACACAGCGTTATCTACCAGGGTAGAGAGCGAGCTTCCAGTTGTGGTGGAGAGGTCGATGTACTTTGGACAGGGTGGCGCCAGTAACTACGGGGTTGCACAGTAAGACGTAGTCTTGGACTTTTTGGAAAAGATCGTCGCTGAGAGGTGGCTCGCCCTACCCTTGGCGACACAGGAGAAGGAATATCTCCAGTTCAACTGTTCCTGGGGGCAGGCCATCATGCAGAAAGGTTCTAAAGCCGGCGTCCTTGAAGAACCCTAACTCGTTTATTTGCTTGTTAATACGGTCTGCTAGCATAATGCCATAGTTGTTCTGCCGCCCATTGGGGGACCAGATATTGCCGAAGGTTAGGACCATGCCCGCGCGAACACGTTCCCGCTCGCTGCCGTCACTGTTTCACCGCGACCCAGCGAAGAGGCAACCCTCCAGCAGCCCTACTCACACCCAACGCCGTCCCTGTCTCTATCCAGCCGGTGCGGGTCGGGCGGCAACACCTGGATCGCTCGGTGCCCCATGCGCCGTATGTCGACGCAATCGAGGTCGGGCGAATTGAGCGGGATGCACAGGCCCGGGTAGGAAGGATCGCAGCCGGAACCGACAGCCGTCAGCCCCCCGGACTCCGTAGCCCCCTGCTTGTCCGCAGGTTGCACCGTGTCCCCGT
>SHYC01000077.1 GCA_009693005.1 Dehalococcoidia bacterium
TCTCATCCCAATATCGTCTCGGTCCACGATCTGGGTGAGGAGAACGGTCATCCCTACATGGTCACCGAGCTTATGGAGGGCGGCGATGTAGAAGCGCTGATAAAGAACGCAGAAAACCATCAGCTGCCCTTGGAGCGCGCTTTAGAGTCGCGATACAGGTGTGCCGGGGTCTGGAATATGCCCACTCCAAAGAGACGGTGCATCGAGACCTGAAACCGGGCAACATCTGGCTCACCGCCGACGGTGTCGCCAAGATAGGCGACTTCGGACTGGCTGTAGTGATAGGCCGTCCACGGTTGACCCAGCAGGGGATGATGGTAGGCACCGTATCATACATGCCTCCGGAGCAGGCCATGGGCGGAGGCGGCGAGCCGGACAAGCGGAGCGACCTCTACTCCTTCGGCGCAATGTTCTTCGAGATGTACGCAGGCAGGCCGCCATATATCGGGGACGACAGCATCGCCATCATCGGCCAGCACGTAAACACGCCGCCGGTGTCACCCTCCTGGTACCGGCCCGACCTACCTCCGGCCCTCGACAGACTAATACTCTGGCTGCTGGAGAAAGACCCAAACAACAGGCCCGAATCTGCGACTGCGGTGCTGCGGGCGCTGGAGAGCATCGACCTCTCCCCGCCCGTAGGGGCAATTCATGAATTGGCCCTACAACAGCCAGATGGTTCCGCCGCCCTGAAGGGCGGGCCCAATGTACTCACCGACAGCCCCATATACCGGAGCACCTTCGTCGGCAGAGAGCCGGAGCTTCGCCAGCTCCAGACCGCCTTCGATAACGCCCTCTCGGGGCAGGGCGCCCTGGTCATGGTGGCGGGAGAGCCCGGCATCGGCAAGACCGCCCTGTGCGAGCAGCTAGCCACCTACGCCAACGTCAGGGGCGGCCGGGCCCTGATGGGCCACTGCTACGAGGAAGGTTCGTTGTCAGTACCCTATCTCGGCTTCGTGGAGGCCATGCGCTCATATGTCCTTGACCATCCCTATGATGAGCTTAGGGAGGAGCTTGGCGCCGGCGCCGCCGATGTAGCGCGCATCGTTTCGGAGATAAGAGACCGTGTGGCTGTGGAGCTGCGTCCCGCCGGAGACCCCGACGACGATCGCTGGCGCTTGCTCCAGGCCGTGACCACCTTCCTAAGAAACGCCTCGGTTGTCCAGCCCTTGCTCATCGTGCTGGAGGACCTCCAATGGGCCGATCGCGGCACTTTGGACTTATTGACTCACATTGCACGAAATCTGTCCGGCGCAAGACTTCTCATCGTAGGCACTTACCGAGACGTGGAGGTAGACCGCTCTCACCCTCTCTCCTCGGCCCTGGCAGAGCTGAGGCGGGCTAGCAACTTCGCTCGTGTGCCGCTTCGCGGCCTCACCGTCGATGAGGTGTACCGGATGATGAACAGCCTGACCAACCAAGACATGGGCTGGGCCTTCGCCGAGGCGGTGCATCGCCAGACCGAGGGAAACCCTCTATTCATCCAGGAGATGATGCGCGATATGGTGGAGGAGGGCACGCTCACCCGGCAGGAGGGACGCTGGCTAGGGTCCGGGGGCTTACCGCCGGAGATGAGCATCCCCGAGGGGCTTAGGGACGTGATAGGCAAGCGCCTCTCCAGGCTCAGCCCCGAGTGCAACCGGCTCCTCTCCGTCGCCGCCGTCATCGGGCGCGACTTCGGCCTCGACACCCTCCAGGCCGTGGCCGGTGTTTCCGAAGAGGAGGTGCTGACCGGGCTGGAGGAGGCGCTTAAGGTGGGCGTCATCGAGGACCGGTCTCAGGGCAGCCTGGTTCGTTACCGGTTTACCCATGCCTTCTTCAGGCAGACCATGTATGAAGAGTTGATAACACCCCGGCGCATCCGTCTCCACCAGCAGGTGGCTAAGACCATGGAGGCCCAATACGCCTCCCGGCGAGAGGAGCATGCGGTTGAATTAGCGGAGCACTTCGCCTTCTATTCAGACCCTGAGGGTCTGGCCAAGGCCGTACAATATAGCGAGCTCGCAGCCGCGCGGGCAATGTCATTGTACGCCTATAGCGAAGCGGTCCGCCTTCTGGAAAAAGCGCTGCAAGTGCAGGAGGTGCTGGACCCCGAGGACAAGTCCAACCGCTGCGACCTGCTCCTGGCCCTGGGAGAAGCCCTCATGCCGGCGGGAGAGCCGCAGCGGGCAGCTGACCAAATAGCCGGGGAAGTCTTTATCCTAGCCGAAACCATCAATGACGGCGAGCGGGCCTTCGGAACCTGCCGAATAGCTCTGGAGGGACTAGCTCGTTATGGCGGTGCGGCCATAGAGGCCACCCAGGGGTACCGCCTGTGGGCGGAGCGGGCCGACCGCTACGCTAAGCCAGGGACAGCCGACCGGGTACGGGCCGATTTGGCCCTCTCTCGTGCTCGAGTCGGTGCGGGAGATTCGGTAGGAGCTAGAGCTTTTTCGGTACGGGCGGCGGAGCTGGCTCGACAACTGGGTGTGCCCGAGACCCTTTTCGATGCCGCCATCCGGATCATCCAGCTCGCAGCCCCGCAGCACCAGGAAGAACGGCTGCGCCTGGCGGAGGAGTTCACTACGCGGCCCCGCGATGGTGTCAGCGCGAGGACGCTGGGTCTTCTTTTCTTCTACAGCGCCAGAGCCTTCCTGGGCTGGGGCAGGCGTACCGAGGCGGAGGACCTGTTGCGCCAGTTGGAGGAGCTCGGGGAACGCACGAGGGATGCGTTAGTCCTCGAATACCCGCTGTTGGCCGAGACTTACTTGCACACTATTGACGGCCGTCTGGAGGCCGCCGTGGACTCAGGGGCACGCCTCATGACTCGTTCTGAGGAACTTGGCAGCCCCCTTCGTGGACGGCAAAACGCCGCCGTTGCAACGCTAAGGCCTCTCCTGTATCTAGGTCGCGGCGAGGAGGCTCTGGCCAACCTGCCAGTGATCTTTCAGATGGCCGGCACGCAAGAGAGGCCGTTTATGACTGCAAACCGGGCCCTGTGCCTGGCCCACCTGGGCCATCTGGCCGAGGCCCAGTCCGCCTTAGGGCAGTGTTTGACAGCCCTCGGCATCGACTCCGAAGAGGGCGAGGATTCGATATCAATTCTCATTCAACTGCTGGAAACAGCGGCAGTGATACAGGATAAGAGTGCGGCCTCAGTTTTGTCGCACCGGTTGAGCAGCGTTGCCTTTTTGGCCACCGCCGACATACACATGACCTGCGTAGCCCGCCACCTGGGCGCGGCCGCGGCGCTGCTTGGCGATCGCGAGAAGGCTAAGGCGTATTACGAACAGGCGCTGGAAGTGTGCGCCAATATCCGCTTTCGCCCGGAGATCGCGCTCACGCGATTGCAGCTTGCGGAGTTGCTGCTGGAGGAGGCGGATGGTGAGGCCGCCGCCCTAAAGGGCGGGCCCGTTACGTCAGACATACGCAAAGACGCGATAGAGCACTTGGACTTCGCCATCGGCGAGTTTCAGGCGATGAAGATGCAGACGTCGTTGGAGCGGGCGCTTCGGCATAAGGGGCTGCTGAAGGCGTAATGCAACCAGTCACACCGTCATTATGAGCCGCAGCGAAGACTCCGTCCCACAGCCGTGCTAGTGCGAGACTGAGGGGAAACGAGATTCTTCAGTCGCGTACTACTTCAGAATGACAGGTGGAATCTAGCACTGCGGCATAAGGGGCTGCTGAAGGCGTAATGCGCCACCGTCATACCGTCTTTCCGAGCCGCAGCGAAGAATCCGTCCCACAGCCGTGCTAAATCTAGGGTGCCTTAGAAACAGGATTCTTCAGTCGCGTAGTCCTTCAGAATGACATGATGGCGTCATAGCATAAGAGGCCGTTAGTTTCATTGTCCTGTCCGCTCCCTGCGCCGGATCGCGTTGGCTTTGGTGCCAGGCATGGCGCCGCCGCTCCCCCTAGCTCGGAGTTGCTTCTCAAGCCCCGCAAGCCGCTGCTGCAACTGCTGGATGACGTCCCACCGCTCTGAAATGAGCGCGAGAAGCTGTTCGTGACTGGCTGCCGAGGGGTCGAAAATCAGTTCATAACGTTATACTATCAAGAACGCGCTTACGCCTATTTTGTGACAATTCGCCCCCACATTTCTGACCAGTTACGAATAAGTTAAGAATTAGATTTTTGCTTGACAACGGACTACGGTATGATATGATCTGACTCGGAACCACAGACCATAACAGGCAGTGGAGACCATGGTGCACACAAAACAAAATGACCGCTTGGATCCTTGTGACCGAGACGGCCAAGAAATGGTAAACAATTCCAATTCACAGCCTCTCTATTTGCACGGAGGCTTTTTTGTTGTGTCCAAATATAAGGGATTGTTAGCTTTATGCAAAACATAAGCTGGGGCATAACCGCTATAGACGGGGTTAAGGTAGGCCATTACACAGACCTTGAGGCTGCCACCGGGTGCACCGTGATACTGTGCGAAGGTGGCGCTGTTGGCGGCGTTGACGTTCGCGGCTCATCCCCTGGAACAAGAGAAGCCGATCTTTTGCGTCCAACAAATCTTGTGCAGGAGGTCCAGGCTATTCTAATAAGCGGCGGCAGCGCTTACGGACTGGATGCCGCTTGCGGTGTGATGGCCTATTTAGAGGAGCGTGAGCTAGGGTTCAAGCCCAAGCACGGAGTTGTGCCCATAGTACCTGCTGCCATCTTGTATGATCTCGGAATAGGGGACCCAAGAGTGCGGCCCACCTATAAAGATGGTTACCAGGCTTGCTGCGCTGCAACTTCAGCCGGTATGGATGAAGGGAACTTTGGTGCGGGCACGGGCGCTACGGTAGGAAAGGTCCTGGGTATGGACTCGGCCACCAAGGGCGGAATTGGCACGGCATCTAAAGTTCTAGCAGACGGAACAGTGGTTGCCGCTGTGGTAGCAGTTAACGCCTTTGGTGAGATAGTAGACCCAAGCACAGGTATAACTCTGGCAGGTCCACGGCGTGATGATGGCAAAGGCTTTCACAGCACCCTGGACCTTCTGTCCAGAGGACGTAAGGTGGAGGAAGCTACTATTGGTAATACCACTATTGGAGTCGTGATAACCAGCGCTACCCTGACCAAAGAAGGCGCAAATAAGCTTGCTCAAATGGCACAGGATGGCCTGGCTATGTCCATACGCCCCGCTCACACTATGGGCGACGGCGACACTATATTTGCTCTGGCTACCGGCAAAGATGACACACCTTACAAGGATATTACTTCCCTCGGCGCTATGGCAGCACAAGTTGTGGTAGAGTCTATTATCCGAGGGGTTATGAAGGCAGAGGGGCTTGCGGGAGTCCCCGCAGCCTCAGAGCTTGGCGTAACAAATGTGGGAACAAAATAAAATGGCAGTCCAAGAAAAAACTATAGGATTTATTGGCTCAGGCACGGTGGGTAAGGTCCTCGCCCTGCTGCTGGCGCGCGGTGGGTATAGTGTTGTAGCCGCGGCCAGCCGTAGTTTTTCATCGTCAGAAGAGCTGGCAGCCTCGATAGACGGCTGTAGGGCTTACGTAGACCCGCAGGATGTAGTCGATGTTTCGGACTTGGTATTCATTACCACTCCGGATTCCGCCATCAAAGAGATCGCGGACCGCCTTGCGTGGAGAAGAGGACAGTGGCTGGTACACTGTTCGGGAGCAGATTCGCTGGACCCATTGATGGCTGCAAAGGAGCAGGGGGCGGCGATAGGAGCTATGCATCCCTTGCAAAGTCTGTCTACCTACCAGCAAGCCGTAGACAATCTGCCGGGCAGCACCTTCTCCATTGAGGCAAACGGCGAACTGCTGGAGTTTCTTAAGAAGATGGCGACGGACCTGAACGGCAGGTGGGTTGTCCTACAGCCGGGAGACAAAGTGTTGTATCATACCGCGGCCGTGATGGTAAGCAACTACCTCGTTACCCTGGCGAAAATAGGGACAGACCTATGGAAGGCATTCGGTATCGACCAAAGGGAGGCCCTCGACGCATTGATGCCCTTGATTAGGGGCACGGTTGCTAATTTGGCGGAGGTCGGCTTGCCTCAAGCGCTGACCGGGCCAATAGCCAGAGGAGATAAACGGACCGTAGAGAAACATCTGGTCTGCCTTCAGGCGATGGCGCCGGAGCTGCTTGGAACATACATAGAGATGGGACTGCAAACAATACCGGTCGCAGTAGAAAAGGGTCGTATCAGCGGGGCAGACGCCCAGGAGTTGTGTGAGTTGTTACAGAGCTACCAAGGGACCGCCGGTTCTAATGAAACCATGGAAATCGTCAGCACTCTCAGCAGCGGGAGGATGTTTAAATGATAAGGAATATGCTCAAGAGCAAAATCCACAGGGCCCAAGTGACGGATGCTAACCTTCATTATGAGGGTAGCATAACCATCGACAAAGAGCTCATGGACGCGGCCGACATGATTGAGTACGAGATGGTCTACGTGTTGAACGTCAACACCGGGGCCAGGTTTGAGACCTACGCGATAGAAGGTCCCGCCGGGTCCGGAACTATATGCATTAACGGAGCTGCAGCCAGGCTGGCAAGCCGGGGCGATACCGTTATCATACTCACCTATTCGCCCATGGACGAACCCGACGCCAGGCTGCATAAGCCTACCAAGGTATACGTAAACCAGATCAATCAGATCACTTCTATATGCTCTGACCACTAGCTGCGAAGCTAGCACGGGCTTGCCATAAACGGTATCCCTGATATCGTCCCTCGAACTATTTCAGAGAGAATGGCAAGCCTTGTTTTATCAGCCTAACTATGTCTGGTCAGTCTGCCCAACCAAAGGTCAATAGCATGAGGACTACCATCACCCAAATCAAAGAGATGAAGGCAAAGGGCGAGAAGATCCCAATGCTGACCTGCTACGATTATTCGACTGCTCGAATTCTCGACGAGGCGGGGGTGCCAATGATTCTGGTGGGTGACAGCCTCGGAATGGTGATGCTTGGCTACGACTCCACCATACCGGTCACCATTGAGGAGATGCTGCACCACACCAAAGCAGTCACCCGGGGCGTTAAGAACGCGCTAGTTATCGGCGATATGCCTTTTATGACCTATCAGACCGGCCACGTAGATGCTATGAAGAACGCCGGCCGCTTTTTACAGGAAGCAGGCGCACAGGCAGTAAAGCTGGAGGGCGGCGAGCACATGGCCAATACGGTGAGGCATTTGGTAGAGATAGGCATACCCGTGCAGGGACACCTGGGTCTTACACCGCAGTCGATAAACCAGCTTGGAGGCTACCGCGTGCAGGGCCGCAGCGCCGCAGCGGCCAGGAAGCTGCTCGATGACGCCCTCTGCCTTGAGCAGGCAGGAGCCTTCAGCATTGTCCTGGAAAGCGTACCCACACCGCTGGCAAAGCTCATAACTGAGAAGCTGAGCATCCCAACCATAGGTATAGGAGCAGGGCCATACTGTGACGGGCAAGTGCAAGTGATCCATGATATGCTGGGCCTCTTCCCTGATTTTGTCCCAAGGCACGCCAAACAGTATCTAAGGCTCGGCGACCTGATCCGAGAAGCGGTAACAGAATATAACCGCGAAGTAAGAGATGGGGCGTTTCCAACCGCTAAAGAGAGCCACACTATGGATGAGCGGCTCCTGGAGGAGCTAACCTAAGGGCTTACCATCCACACTCGACAATTGATATCACAATCCAAATAAATAGGCTGCATATCCATTTTCATATGCAGCCTATTCTAATCTAGAAAGGACTTGTCACCAGATAAACACCGCTACACGCTCAAGGAGCTATTGTATTCTTCTTCTATTCAATAGCCGCTTTCATGGTGGTGTGTATGTATCAAGAATTTGTCCCTAAACCGATGGCGGTTTCAAAATTCACTCACTGGATGTGGAAGAGGCAGCTATCGTTATCGCGACTTCCCGGTCACTCCATTGGCGATAGCGACACCATATTCGCTTAGGCTACCGGAGGTGTCGCCCCAAGTCAGCCACGGCTCCGTCGTCGCATCATAATTCCATATAAAATCGAAACCTGCCAAGGTCGCAAATTGCTGGTCAAGATCCCTATCTCCGATATGACAGTACTTCTCAGCTTCAAATTTAACCATAATCTCGCTGAGGAGATGCTTTAAGGAGACGAAGTCCACCACCAGGTTGTTCCGATCCCACAGAGCCTGCTGAGCGCCAAGGGAGCGATCAGAGCAACTGCCTACTACAAAACCAAGCTCTTTGGCCTTCCTTACCATGTCAACGGTAACGCCACCCGGGGGGTCTCCAAACTCCATCGTACCGTCTATATCGAAACTGATGAGCATTCTGGTCACGTATATTCCTCCAAAAACGTCGTAACTTCTAATAACTTAGTAAGCTCGCATTATATTATACTTGCTCCTTGGCCTAATTGCTATAAGAAATTTAGGCAGTAACTGTTCAGACTCGCTGAGGCGACCTCGCCCTGCCACGCGACCATCGCCCCTTTTCCCCCTCTTCCTGGCCTGGAAGAGGGGAGGAGGTTAGGGTTACGAGGGGAGGCCCTTCGGACTCCCTGGCATACGGGCTGCCGCCCTTATGCATTTCCCGCGGCCACGACGCCCTTGGGCGGATTTGCCGGCAAGAGTTAACAGTTACATTAGAGAGTGTTTAGCAACAACTCGAGGCGTTACCTGAGGTTCTCGAAGGCACCGCTTCGAGAACCTCGACAAACGCCGGCTCAGTCCTTCAATGGGCTTGGATGCCGGGTTCTAAACAGTCTCAATCTAGTCCGTTTGACAGTAACGGCCTTAGAAGGCAAAATCATAGTGGCTGCACATCCTGTCACCTTCAAGGTCAGCCGCCGCCATCATTCCAATTTTAAGATCTCTGTACGGCCACTTTTCACGACTATTATGAACTCATTCGAAGACCGCAGTATAACTCTTGGACATCCCAGCTACGTTTGGAGGGCCGGCCAGGAACGGAGGCTTGCTCTGGTACGGTCATACCTGCCAATTGAAAACAAGCGCATACTGGATATAGGCTGCGGCCTCGGGACTTATGTAAAGAGATTCCTGGACTTCAGCCCCCATGTATACGGACTGGACGTGGATGAAGAACGGCTGAAGATCGGCGCTGCGACCTTGAGCAACCTGGCTCTGGCCAAAAGCGAGACCTTGCCCTTTAGGGACAACAGCTTCGATATTACCTTTATGAACGAGGTACTGGAACACGTCCAAGACGACGCCCAGACCATCAGGGAGGTGCTAAGGGTCACCAGGCCAGGAGGACATATCATAATATTTGTTCCAAACCGGATGTACTTTTTTGAAACTCACGGATTTTATCTAGGAAATCGCTACATATTCAAGCTTCTGCCGTTCGTTAATTGGTTCCCAGATATAATCAGGAACAAATTTGTGCCCCATGCCAGAGCATATCTCTGGAGAGACCTTAGAAGACTATTCAGGGGAACAAACTCCAAGGTCGTCGTGCACACCTACGT
>SHYC01000078.1 GCA_009693005.1 Dehalococcoidia bacterium
TAGTGGCGTAGCATTTAGTCCTCCAGCTTGCGCCCCGATAGCGCAGCAACCACCCAGGAAAAATGTATTTTCCCGTCTCTCTCCTCGATGTGAAAAGCGTCCTTTACCGCCGGCAGGGCGCCAAGGAACATGTTATGCAATTCTTTAACAGTATCAGATGCTGTGCCCGAACGCTCCACCCAGTCCCAGAACTCAAGAGGAGTGCGGTACGCTTTAGAGGAATTGTCTATTTCTAAACGGTGTTTCTTGAACAGGGCCTGCCACTGGTCTATGCTGAGGTTCTTGACGTGGGATGGGTCTCTCATAAGCTCTACCATGTTCTGCCACTCGTCCACAACAGGATCACCGGGCACACTTGTGTCGACAACAATCACCTGTCCGCCACTTTTGACTACTCTCCGGCTCTCGGCCATAAAGCTGTCTATAGACTGAAAATGGTGTGGTGCGGTGCGGCATACTACAATGTCAAAGCTACCGTCTCCAAAGGGAAGCGTCTCCGCAACGCCCTGGACAAATCCGACGTTGGTTAGGCCGCGCTGGCTTCTTATGATCTTCGCCTGACCCAGCATCTCAGCCGTTAGGTCATACCCTACCACATAAGCAACTCGCGGAGCCAAAGCAAAGGCAGTAAACCCCGTGCCCGTGGCTATGTCAAGAGCCTTGTGATCAGGCCGTGACTGCGCCCACTCAACAACCAGTCCCAGAGTCTCACCCGCAGAATGGGCAGTGCTGCGGGTGTAGTATTCGGCCTGGCGGCTGTACTGTTCTCTAGCTCTATTGATGTCAGGTTCCAATTCTGTCACCTTCGCGAGAATTTACTAGCCCTTTCTTGAGATAGTCTCAGGAAAGGCCAATCGTCGGTTCGGGTTCAATTCGCATGTTGTGACGCGCCTTCCGTTTGCATCCAGAGCCTGATCCTCCGAACATAATTTGGGAACGATACGGTCATAAGATAAATATATCACACATTTATGGTTTGTTACGTCACTGACACTAACTTTTTAGCCGTTAATGCCGGTTCGTTACGAGATTCGTCAGCTTGTGGAGTCAACATTTTCTGTGCTATAGTATGTTCGGTCTTGAGTCTAATATTATTAAAAATGTTAACGATCCATTCCAGGGCGCGGAGCTGCTGAGAGAGGTATTTTTACCAGCTGATGTACACATATGATCTGCACGTCCACACACTTAAGGGGAGTCCTGATAGCGAACTTACTCCATCCCAAATAAAAAATACGGCTGAGAAGGTCGGCTTATACGGAGCCTGTATAACAGAACACGATAAGACATGGGACCACGTCGACCTCCGAATTGAACGAGAGCAAAATGATTATAACTTCATCCGAGCCATGGAGGTCACTACGGATCTGGGGCACGTTCTGGTATATGGTCTAAACACCTACATAAGCGGAATCCATAAGGCTGAAAACCTTCGTAAGGCGGTAGACGCAGCCGGTGGGGTGATGATAATAGCTCATCCATTCCGACGCGTGTTCCATTTCCCCAAGCCCTATGGCAACGGCAAGTACGACGCCGCCATAGAAGAACTGGCAAGCTGGCCTATTTTTGAGCTTGTGGATGAGATAGAGGTCCTAAATGGCGCGACTGGTGAGCTTGAGAACTTCCTGGCCTACGAAGTCGCCAAATACCTTGGTAAGAAAGGCACGGCAGGGAGCGATGCTCATTCCGTCCATGGCTTAGGACGCTCGGTGACGATATTCGAAAACGCCGTCCAAGATGTAGGAGATTTCGTAAAAGAGATAAAGGCAGGGAGCATATATCCGGCTCAGGTATTCACGGGCCCGGAGATGGAAAGGGAGATAGTCCCTTACAGTCGTGGAGTGCTAGCCAAAGACCTGAAAGAGCGTACAAAGATCGCTATGGGTGTAGATGGGTAATGGCAGCCAGCATAAACGAATTGGAGGAAGCCATGACCGTTTCGCAGACTACTCGGTGGGTTTATCTTTTCGATGAAGGCGACCCCCTTCGCCGGGACCTCCTAGGCGGCAAAGGTTCCGGGGTAGCCGCAATGAGCCAGGCGGGCATCCCTGTCCCCCCAGGGTTTACCATAACTACTGAGGCATGCAACGCTTACAATGATGCTGACCACCAATTCCCCCCTGGCATGTGGGAGCAGGCGTTGGAGGCCCTGGCCGGTGTAGAGCGGCGTACGGGAAAAGGATTCGGCGATCCGGAGAACCCGCTTTTGGTGTCGGTGCGTTCCGGGGCCCGGTTTTCTATGCCGGGTATGATGGACACGGTGCTCAACCTGGGCCTCAACAGCAGTACTCTTCAAGGCCTCTCCCGCCTCACGGGGGACCCTCGTTTCGCCTGGGATAGTTACCGGCGCTTTATCCACATGTTCGGTCGCATAGTTCTCGGGTTGGAGAACTCTCCGTTCGAGCATGCCTTTGAAAACGCCAAGGTACGCGCCGGCGCCCATCATGACACCGATCTCGATGCGCAGACGCTCATGGAGGTGGCCGGGGAGTTCAAGGCCATCGTACAAAAGGCCACTGGGCAGCCATTCCCGGAGGAGCCGCTGGAGCAATTGCGGCATGCTATCGCCGCCGTGTTCGACTCCTGGATGGGCAAGCGAGCGGTAGACTATCGCAACTTTGAAAAAATCCCCCATGACCTGGGTACCGCAGTTAACGTCCAGGCCATGGTCTTTGGCAACCTTGGTCAGGATTCCGGTACTGGCGTGGCGTTTACCCGCAACCCCTCTACCGGTGACAAGACCCTGTTTGGGGAGTTCCTTCTGAATGCGCAAGGGGAGGATGTGGTGGCAGGAGTCCGAACTCCGCTCCCTTTAACAGAACTAGCTCGGGTAATGCCCACCGCTTACGCCCAGTTCGCAGATATCGCCGCCCGTCTAGAGCGCACGTACCGGGATGTACAGGACATGGAATTCACGGTGGAGCGGGGTACTCTCTGGATGCTACAGACCCGCTCCGCAAAGCGTACCGCCAGGGCAGCGGTCAACACCGCAGTGGCCATGGCGCAGGAAGGCGTCATCTCTCGAGAGGAGGCGGTGCAACGGGTGGATCCGGACCAGGTAGTGCAGTTGCTGCTTCCTCGTTTCGACCCTCAAGACTTGGAAGCGGCGCAAAAGGCTGGGCGTCTCTTGGGACAGGGGATCGCGGCAAGCCCCGGCGCAGCAGTGGGCCGAGTGTATTTCGATCCGGACGTGGCGGAACGGCAGGCGAAAGCTGGCGAGCTTGTAATCCTGGCGCGCCCCGAGACCAGCCCGGATGACGTCCACGGGTTGATCGCCGCGCAGGGAGTTTTGACCAGCCGAGGCGGCGCCACCTCCCATGCCGCGGTGGTAGCCCGCGGAATGGGGAGGCCCGCGGTAGTGGGGGCCGAGGATATTCACATCGACCCTGAGGCGGGTCAAATGCGGGCCAACGGCCGCGTTATCTCCGCCGGGGATTGGCTATCATTGGACGGTGGTACCGGAAAAGTATATCTGGGACAGGTTACAGCAATTCCTCCTCGCTTCAGCGAAGAAGGTGATCTGCGGGAGCTCCTATCCTGGGCAGATGAATTCCGTCGTTTGGGAGTGCTTGCAAACGCCGACACCCCTCAAGACGCGCAGCAGGCCCGCGAGTTTGGCGCTGAGGGCATTGGCCTTTGCCGCACTGAACACATGTTTTTCCAGCTGGACCGCCTGCCGATAGTGCGTCAGATGATTCTAAACGCAGGCGCTGCGCGGGACGGCGACGCCACAGCCCGGGCCAAATATCAGGAGGCTTTAGACCGGTTGCTCTCTATGCAGCGGACCGACTTTATCGGCGTGCTGCGGGCGATGGCAGGCTTTCCGGTCATTATCAGGCTCATCGATCCCCCACTGCATGAGTTCCTGCCAAGTTACGATGAATTACTGGTCAGCGTCACAAGAATGGAGGCCCAGGGCGCATCAGGAGCGGACATGCAGGAGCAGCGAGCGCTGCTGCAGCGCGTGGCGCAACTCAGGGAGGCAAACCCTATGCTGGGGCTGCGGGGCTGTCGCCTGTCTATCCTCTACCCCGAGATCACGGAGATGCAAGTGCGGGCCATTCTGGAGGCAGCCGTAGCTCTGGCCAGGGAAGGGGTAACTTCTTACCCCAAAATCATGATACCCCTAATCAGCCATGTAAACGAACTGGCCCGCGTGCGCGCCACCCTGGAGCCTGTTGCACGCGCTGTTCTTCAGGAGGCCGGAGTGGACATTGCGTATCGCTTCGGGACTATGATAGAGACACCCAGGGCAGCCCTCCAGGCAGGTCGTATCGCGGAGTTGGCGGAGTTCTTTTCATTTGGCACCAACGATCTCACTCAGATGACCTTCGGATTTTCTCGAGACGATGCTGAGGCAAAGTTCCTGGATACCTACGTATCCGAGGGCATACTTCCAGATAATCCTTTTCAGGTGCTAGACCAGGACGGCGTCGGACAGCTGCTGCGACTGGGGACCCAGCAGGGCCGAGCGACACGGCCAGACCTGGACGTGGGAGTATGCGGCGAGCACGGCGGCGAGCCAAACTCAATAGCTTTTTGTCACGAAATTGGCCTTGACTACGTCTCCTGCTCCCCATTTCGAGTGCCGGTGGCGCGCCTCGCCGCGGCCCAGGCGGCCCTGGCCCACGCGGCAGCGGAGCGAGACCATTGAACTCCGTCCGAACCAGACTATTGAGTGCTGGCTATTCCGTTCCAGGTGAGCTTATTTTACGCCGAGCCTGTCTTTTGCGCCCTTAAAACTAGGTACGCGGAGAAGTTCCCGGCCGGTAATTCGAAGTGAACCAGCACACCTTCCATCCGACCCCCGCCCAGGGTCTCAGGGCAAGTGGGTGTTTATCCCTTGGGGTGGACGCACAAGACCCATTAGCGAAATGAGTTAATATTAAAATTAGATGCATAGGGCCTGCCAAACAGGCCTTATGTTTTTTGGAAGCAGTATGCTTGAATACGTTGCCCTTGACCTTGAAACTACGGGATTTGACCCCAACGTGGACAGTATTTTAGAAGTTGGGATGGTAAGATTTAGCCAGAGTGGAGAGATAGCGCGTTATTCAACTCTGGTGGACCCCCACCGTTCCGTTCCCTATCCGGTACAGCGGCTCACCGGAATAACAAGCGACGAGCTGGAAGGAGCTCCCAGTTTCGAAGAAATAGCGGAAGATATAGCCGCATTCGTAGAAAACTCCCCTGTAATAGGACATAGTGTTTCCTTTGACCTCAACTTCCTTGCAAAGCAGGGCGTCGCCTTTTTTGCGCCCCATTACGACACCATGGACCTGTCAAAAATCCTTATCACGAGAGCCCGCTCCAGGGGCCTGGGAGCGCTGGCAGACCAGCTTGGAATACCTTTTCTAAGCAGACATCGGGCGCTTCCCGACGCTGCGGCCTCGATGGAGTTGTTTCTGTCGCTAATAAAGCTAGCCGAGCGGCTCGATCCCTTTCTGGTCGCGCTGCTGGCAAGTCTCGATTCACGAAGCGCCTGGCAAGCTGGTGGCTTTTTTCGGGACGTAGCACAAAGGCTTGGTATAATTCCGGATACCGCGGACCTTAGCAAAGGCGCTTGGCCCAGTTTCGTCTCAATGCTCGAACAAGCGCCGTCCCTGGAGCCACTGGCCGCAAGGAGCAGCGCGCAGCCGATAGATCTCGGCGCAATACGAAATCTGCTTAGCCCTGGAGGGGCCTTGTCTTGCACTCTTCCATCCTTTGAGCATCGAGAAGAGCAGGTCACGATGGCATTGGAGACGGCAAGGTCTCTGAACCAGGGACGCAATCTTATTGTGGAGGCCGGGACCGGCACGGGAAAATCTTTCGCATACCTCTTGCCGGCGGCCATCACGGCCCTTCAGACCAACAGCACCGTCGTGATATCTACCAATACAATTAACCTACAGGAGCAACTGATAAACAAGGACATACCGGACCTGGCCTCCGCCCTTTCCGCGCTGGAAGACATCGTTACGGCGAGTGTTACCAACGCCGGCGCCAACAAGAGCCGGGAGGAAATAGAGACGTCGTCCATAGCTGAAGCAAATAGCTCATCCACCGGCCGCACCGTACTACAGTCATCTCAACTTAAAGGAAAAGGAAATTATCTCTGCCTCCGAAGGCTCGGCGCATACCTGAATTATCAGAAGTCTCCGGAAGAGTCCTCCTTTTTAGCACGGGTCCTGGTGTGGTTGACCACGACGCACACGGGAGATCGCGGTGAGCTATCCCCTAACACCAGAGAGGCCCCATTCTGGGAGCAGGTATCGGCCAGGGAGTCTGACTGTACAGGCAACAACTGCGCGTTTTATCGCAGCCGCCAGTGCTTCTTACTTAAAGCCAGGCAAAGGGCCGAAGCAGCACACCTGTTGGTGGTAAACCATGCTCTGCTGCTGTCCGACTTGCTCCATGAACGCCATATCATTCCGGAATACGATTACTTAATAATTGATGAAGCCCACCACCTGGAGGAGGTAGCCACAGCCCAGCTGGGGGTAACCATTCGCAATCGAGATGTAGCCGACTACCTCGACAGTCTGTACCAAAAAAAGGATGGTCGGACCTCTGGACTCCTGGCATACACAGAGGGCTTTATAGCACGCGCGGCCTCTTTCCCGGCCGCGCAAACCGCGCTAGTACAAAGAGTGAGGGAGTCGGCCATTTTAGCAGACTCCCTGAAACAAAAGAACGAAAACCTGTTTTATCTGGCTAGAGACTTCCTGAGTAAATATTCCAGCGACAAGAGTATGTACGGGCATAGACTAAGGGTATCCGGGGCTATGAAACGATACAACGAGTGGGGGAATATTGAGAGGGCTTGGGAAGGACTGAACAGGGGCCTGGAACAGTCTAACGAAGCAATCGGCAAGCTCGCCGTCGCTTTGCAGGACATGGAGATAGGAGATGGTGAGCGGATCGAGGACCTGATATCCGATATGCAGGGCTACGTTGCCCAATGCGAAAGACTCCAGGAGAAGCTCGCCGCATTTATCTCAAGTGACGAGAAACAGGTAAGCTGGCTGGAGGTGCAAGCCCAGGGCAACAATATATCCCTGAACTCCGCGCCCCTGGATGTGGCGTCGGAGCTTGATAACCTACTTTTTTCAAAGAAGTCCTCTGTCGTGCTCACCAGCGCAACGTTGCAAGTGGCAGGCTCCTTCGGATATATCAAGGAACGCCTGGGAGCGGCCGGGGCAACGGAGCTGTCATTAGAATCGCCTTTCAACTACGAGAAATCTACGCTGCTATATATCGCCGGCGACATACCGGAGCCTGAGAAACGTGAGCATTCCGTGGCGATGCAAAAGGCCATCGTAGACGCTTGCACAGCCACCAGCGGCAGGGCTTTGGTCCTGTTTACGTCATACTCAGCGCTTCAGGCGGCGCTATCGAACATATCTGCTCCGTTGGAAAGGGAAGGGATCCGCGTGCTGGCGCAGGGAACAGACGGAAACGCAGACCAGGTGCTGTCAGCCTTCAAACAGGGGCCAAAGTGCGTCCTATTGGGCACCAGCAGCCTCTGGGAGGGGATCGATGTGGTGGGTGACGCCCTAAGCCTTTTGATAATAACCAGGCTGCCCTTCCCAGTGCCCACCGATCCGGTGTTTGCCGCGAGAGGCGAGCTTTACCAAGACCCTTTTAATCAATATTCCGTGCCCCAGGCGATCTTGAGGTTCCGCCAGGGTTTTGGCAGACTCATACGCAGCAACAACGACCGAGGCGCGATTCTTGTTCTGGACCCCAGAATAATCACCAAGAGGTATGGAGCGCAGTTCTTGAAGTCGTTGCCGCAGTGCACAACAATAGAAGGCCCGCTAAGAGATGCCCCACAACAAATATCATCTTGGCTGAAGGCGGAGATAGGTTAGCTTGAGAGCGCTGGTTACCGGAGTAGCGGGCTTTATCGGCTCAACGCTGGCAGAGCGGCTGTTGAGTCAGGGACACGAGGTAGTCGGAATAGACTGTTTCACCGATTACTACCCGCGCCCGATTAAAGAGGCCAATCTGGAAACGGCCAGATGTCATGACAGCTTCAAGTTCATCGAGGGCGACCTGCTGCACCTTGATCTGGCCCCCATCATGGGAAACGTAGACTGGGTGTTTCACGAAGCGGCGCAAGCGGGCGTGAGGGCCAGCTGGGGAAGCAGCTTTGAGGTCTATTCAAAAGACAATATAGTGGCCACGCAGCGACTTCTGGAGGCCGCTAAGGACGCCAGGCTTCAGAAATTTGTCTACGCCTCTTCATCGTCCATTTACGGGGAGGCAGAAACCTACCCGACCAGTGAGGCCGTAACACCCAGGCCGATCTCGCCCTATGGCATCACCAAGCTCGCGGCAGAGCAGCTTTGCTATCTATACTGGCGCTCGTTTGGGGTGCCCACCGTAAGCCTCAGATATTTCACCGTCTACGGGCCGCGCCAGCGTCCGGACATGGCCTTCAACAAGTTCATAAAGGCCATATTGTCGGGGGATCAGATAGACGTATATGGCGACGGAGAGCAGACAAGGGACTTCACGTTTGTATATGACGCCGTTTCTGCAAACATTGCGGCCGCAGAAAGCGGTCCAGGGGGAGCGATAATAAACATCGGCGGAGGGTCCCGCATGTCCGTCAACCAGACCATCGCCGTACTGGAGGAGATCATCGGCAAAAAGGCCAAGATGAATTATCAGGACGCGCAGGTCGGAGATGCACGGCACACCGCAGCCGACATCTCCCTGGCGCAAAAGCTCCTCGGGTATCATCCTACGGTAAGACTCAGAGAAGGACTTGAGAAGGAAACGCTGTGGCTTCAGGGCCTCTGACCAGACGGTCTCGGTTTGTAGGCCGGAAGAAGTCCGTGACTCTTGGGAGAGGAATAACCGAAACCACGCCATTTGGCCGCGTTAAATCCCAAGGAATTCAGGTTGACGAATCACCAGGTACGGGCAATAATGCCAACAGCAGAGTAGTCGCTCAAGTCCAACCAGTGTTTAGCGACATGAAGTGACGAGGTGCCGCCATGCCAAGCGAATTCATTCAACGTCAGATAGACAGGTTGCTGGAGCAAGCAGCAGAGGCATTGACGAGCTTCGAATGGGAGACCCTACGCCAGAGCACTGGAGCCATTCTCAAGCTTGATCCTGGGAACGGTGACGCGCAGGCGTTACTAAAGGTTGCCGAGGAAAGCCTTGGGTCTGCTGCGCCGCCCTCCTCTATTTCAGCACAAGAGGATGCCGCTCCAAGTCCACCCACGCAAAAACCCCCTCGCGTCCAACCCACCTCCTTCGTCAACGACCGCTACACCGTCATACGCTTCCTCGGCGAGGGCGGCAAGAAGATCGTCTATCTGTGCAAGGATACCCTCCTTAACAGAGAGGTCGCCTTCGCGTTGATAAAGCTGGAGGGGCTTGACGAAGTGGGCCG
>SHYC01000079.1 GCA_009693005.1 Dehalococcoidia bacterium
GAGTTCATCGAGGTCTTCTACAACCGACGACGGCTTCACTCTTCACTGGAGTATCGCTCCCCAGCAGAGTACGAACGTGTTAGAATGGCGGAAAGGAATCCCGCCTTTGCCTCCTAACAAAACTGTCCGTCGAAACGGGGTAACCCCAGCCACCGGAAGAGAAGGTTGAAGATTATTACAAGACCGGCTTATTGGTAGCACAGGAAGTGGCTCCAATGATGATCCCCTGGAATCTTCGTGCGATTCGGGAGCGCGAGAACCATTTACTCGATTGGGCCCTAGAGGAATGGGCTGACTGAACATACCAAAGGCTAACTATCGTGAGGAGACCTAATACTTTGGGCCTAAAACTAGCAGATGTCGCACAGCAGCTACCCAGCATAGCAGGGCGCATCCAGGAAGAGCAGGGTATGCGGCGTACCCAGCTTGATCGCGCTATGTCCCACATCAGGGAGGGCGACCCGGACTTCCAAGGCTTCAGTCCACCATCGTCTCCAGCAGAATACACGGTCATCGCTACTGACGGCTCTCAAATAGACCTGGACCGTAACGTCTCTGCAGGCTGCTACTTGATCAATGTGGGATGGGCCATAATTAGCTATGGGACCGAGCCAGGAGCGTCGCTGGACAAGCGGGCCGATATCCGCCTTGCGAATGAGGGCAGCCTGGGCCATCAGGAGGGCGACGATGAGCACCAGGAGGCCCGGGACAAGCTAAACATTGGGCTAATACGCTCCCTTGGTGAGTTTCAGCGCCTTGCAGAATTAGTGGCTGCCAGAGATCCGTCGCATCTCTGCCTGGCGATGGTAGATGGGCCACTGGTGCTTTGGGGCGCTGCCGGCGCATCAGACCAGGATAGGCAAGGAAAGCACTACTACGATGGCATAGTAGCGGCGATGGAAAGCATCCACAGGTGCGCTCAAGCAGCCCCTTTGACTCTCGTAGGATATACCAGCTATCCGGGCTACAGAGATGTAGTCAGAAATATGCGATTCGCAGAAATAGAGCTTCTCATGGACCGTCATATTTTCGAAAGGGTGCTTGGCCCCGGGCAGCGCTCCAGACCCTTCAAAGTAGAGAGTGGCTGGGGACCTGAACACGAGATCTATTTCTTCTATCTTAAAACCGATGATGAGATAGCCCGGATAGAGCTCCCAGCGTGGGTAGCAGAGGACTCAGAACTGCTTGCGCTGGCCCACGCCGCGATTCTGGACCAGTGCGGCAGGGGGCACGGCTATCCCGTAGCGCTGCAAGAGGCCCATGAGCAGGCGGTCGTGACGGCGGCAGACCGCCAGAACTTCTGGGATATGGTCGAAGCGGCTCTCAATAGAAGGGCTATGCCGGTTAGCAGCTCCGCCAAAAGCCGGAGTAAGAGGAGCAGATGGTTATGAACGACTCTCTCTCGAGCCGGGCGGGAGACGCCGAAGCAGAGGTAATCCAGGCCACCACCATATCATTTACCGCCCATTGCTACGAACTCAACGGTGCGCCACCTCTTGGCTCCCTGGTGAAGGCCGTATCCGGCTCAACCGAGGTGATAGCCGCGGTGTCTCTCGCTCAAACATCGAGCGTAGACTCGGGCCGCAAGCCGGTCGCCCTCGGTGACGGCAGGCAAACTTTCGAGGAGATAATTCACCGAAACCCGCACCTATCCCAGCTATTTACCACCGAATTTCAGGCGGTAGTTGTCGGATACAAGGAGCGGGATGAGTACGTCCGGCGGCTTCCGCCCGCGCCGTCGCCGGTCCACAGCCCGGTATATCGATGCGCCGACCGCGAGATAGCGGACTTCACCTCTTCCCTGAGCTTTCTGGATCTCATCTACGCAGCCTCACTCCCTCCGCTCAGAGAAGAGATGCTGGCCGCCTTTATCCGCATGGCAGGGCAAGCGAGGGGCGGAGACCGGAACTTTCTGGCCGAGGCCGGACGGCAGGCAGTCGTCCTGATGCGAAAGGAGCCGGCGCAGTTGTGGAGACTTTTGGAGATGATAAGGGCATAATGGACTGTCTTGCTAGAATACGTCCCTTGAACCTGATCGAGAGGTGCCCCGGGATGGAGTCGCGATGAGCATGTCAGAGCGTTTAGATCCCTTTCAGCCCCCTGATTCATCCTCCGGAGGAGAGCCCGGCAAGCTCCTGGGAAGAGTTGTGGGCGGCTCTCTTAAGGACGGCGTGGACGTGAAGCTGGACTACAACAGTTCCGTGGAGGATATCCAGGTAGGGAAATACGTGGTCCTGGAAGGTTCGCGTCTAAAATTCTTCGGCATGGTCACCGACGTCCGGCTGGACGCGTTAAATCCGGAGATGGCCAGCATAACTCCCAATGTAGAAGACCCCTTTATAGCAGAGGTGGTGTCTGGCACCGCCACTTATGGCACTATCCACGTGCTGCCCAGCCTGGCGCTGCCACTCGAGAGCATACGCGGCGTCACATCTCCGGAGCCGGTCAAGACCGTCCCCGCCCACTTCGCCGTTGCAAGGGAGGCCACTCAGGAAGATGTCGCGTCGGTGTTCGGCGAGGAAACGGACAAAAACTTCTGGGTGGGCAGCCCCCTGGACCTGGAGGCCAAAGTGTGCATCAATCTAGAGGAGCTGGTCAAGCGAAGCAACGGCATCTTTGGCAAGAGCGGCACCGGAAAGACCTTCCTCACCAGAATTCTCCTGGCCGGCATCATCCAGAAGGACGCCGCCGTGGCCCTGGTATTCGATATGCACAACGAGCACGGCTGGCAGGGCACATCGGAAGGGCAGAACAGCAGGAGCGTCAAGGGTCTAAAACAGGTGCTGGGCAGCAAGGTGGCGCTGTTCACGCTCGACGAGGAGAGCTCGAGGAAGCGAAGGGTCAGCACCGACTATACGGTTAAGATAGGCTACAACGAGATAACTCCGGAGGATATCCGCCTCCTGAGAGAGTCCTTAAGCATCACGGAGCGTGGAATGGATGCGGTGGAGGAGCTGGCTGGCTGCTACGGGGACAGCAACTGGCTGGCGAAGACATTAGAACTCGCAGCCGCAGAATTACAAAAGGAAGTAAAAGAGAAAACGCAGGTAGATATACATATAGGTACTATACGAGCGTTAAAGACCAGCCTTAGTAGGCTTAAGCGTTTCGACTTTATGGAAGAAAAAGCCCAGGGACAGCCGGTGCAGCGCATCCTGGAATACCTCGGCAGAGGCACCAGCGTTGTTCTGGAGTTCGGGCGCTACGCCGACGACTCCGCGGCCCAAATACTCGTGGCCAACATCCTCTCTCGCCGCATCCACGAGAGATACGTGGAATGGACCGAAAAAGCGCTGGGAGAGGGTGGAGCGCCTCCCCATCCATTAGTAATTGTAATAGAGGAAGCACATAAATTCCTGAACAGCGAGGTGGCGTCTCAGACCATCTTCGGGACCATAGCCAGGGAGATGAGAAAGTACAACGTCACCCTGCTCGTGGTAGACCAGCGCCCCAGCGGAATCAGCGATGAGGTGATGTCCCAGGTAGGCACCAGGCTGTGCTGCCTACTGGACAACGACAAAGACGTGGAGAGCGTACTAACCGGCGTGGCGGGAAGGAGCGAGCTGAGAGAGGTGCTGGCGCACCTGGACAGCAAGCAGCAGGCCCTGATATTCGGCCACGCCGTCCCCATGCCAGTGGTGATCAAGGTGAGGGAGTATGGCACGACTGAGTCCTACGCCCAGCTGGGCGTATCAAGCACGTCAGCTGCACCTGCCGATTATGCGGGAATGCAGAAGGAAATGTACGGAGACTAACCCCGCTCGCTCACCGGCTCAGTCCTTCCTCCACCGAACAGGCCGCCCAATATCCTGCCGAGCTCACCGTATTCCCATATTACGAGTAGCTGACTGGCGACAAATATCGAGCTGTAAGTCCCCGATATCAGTCCTACCGTGATCGCCAGAACGAAGGTCTTGATGGTCACTCCGCCAAAGAGGAGCAGGGCTACCGAGGTAAAGAGAAGGGTCAAGCTTGTAGCCAAAGAGCGCCCCATGGTCTGTATCAGGCTGTTGTTAACGTTGGTGGCGAAGTCCTTATTAGGGTTCCTGCGCACATTCTCCCTTATCCTGTCGAACACCACTATCGTATCGTGGACGCTGAATCCGATGACTGTGAGAGTGGCGGTAATGAAAAGGGAGTCTACCTCTATGCCAAACACTTTGCCAAAGATAGAGAACATGCCCAACAGCATAACGGCGTCATGGAGAAGGGCTATTATGGCGCAAGCCCCGTACCGGAAAGAGTTAGGTATCTGACGGAACGCGAACCAGATGTAAAGCATTATGCCGACAGAGGCGGCAACCACCGCCAGCGCCGCATTCCGAACTATCTCTCCCGCTACAATAGGTGATACAGCGTCAAAGCTAAGCACTTCAAAGGGGCCGAAGGCCTCTCGCAGTCCGCTCTCCAAAAGCTGGCGCTCCGTACCAGTAGGATTGCCGCTCTCGTCCCGTTGCTCACCGCCCAGAACTCGGGTGCGCATCAGGAAACTTCCCTCACTGGTCTTCTGGATTATCACTTCTCCGTAGCCCAGGTCTTTCAACTTCTCTCGCAGGTGTGACTCATCAACATTCTCCTGAAACCGAATGCTTATTAGAGCGCCGCTAGTGAACTCTATACCAGGCTTGAGCGCGGGAGGAATCATCAGCGATATGAGCCCGGGGACCAGGAGAATAGCTGAGAATATCAGGTACCAATAGCGCTTACCGACGAAATCTATCATTAAATAGCTCCAAACAGCCAATTATTTCGGCCTCTGAACCGGCCCACCAAAATGCGCAGCAGCGTCCGTGTTATGGTTATGGCGCTAAACATGCTCATCATCACCCCTATCGCCAGCGTCAAGGCAAACCCCATAACCAGGCTCGCCCCAAACTGGCGCCCGAACCAGAAGAGTATAGCACAGGTTATCAGGGTTGAGACGTTGCTATCTCTAATAGACGGCCATGCTCGGCCAAATCCGGCCTCGATAGCCGCGCCAAACGTACGCCCCAGGCGCAACTCCTCTTTCATTCTCTCGAAAATCAAGATATTTGCGTCCACGGCCATTCCTATGGAGAGAATGAATGCCGCTATGCCGGCCAAAGTCAGGGTTACCGGGATGATCTTGAATGTGGCCAGGAGCAGCGTAGTATACATTAGCAGCGCGAGGCCGGCCATTAGTCCTGTCAGGCGATAGTAGAACACCATAAAGAGAAGCACCACACCTAATCCTATCTCTCCTGCGAGTATGCTCTTCCTGATGGAGTCCTGTCCTAGAGTGGCGTCCACGGTCTGCTCTTTTACAATACTTATGGGTACCGGAAGCGCACCGGCGTTCAGCTGGATTGTCAAATTTGTGGCTTCTTGCTGAGTAAGGCCGGTGATGACTCCACTGGTTCTTATGACAGCCCTAACTGAAGGGGCCGATATAAGCTCATTGTCCAAAAATATCCCAAGCGGTCTCCCGACCAATCTGGTTGTTGCCTGCCCGAACAGCTCAGCTCCATCTGAATTGAACTGGAAAGAAACCTCAGGTAGGTTGGTCTGCGGACTAGGCACTATCGCGGCGTTTTGCAGATAGGAGCCGGTGATCTCCCGCTGTTCACCATTCAGGATGCCCGTGGATGGCTTCCAGATAACCTGGCCGTTCTCATCTCTTTTGGCAACTCCGGTCGCATCTAGCTCTTGCTCCCTGAAGTCTAGCTTTGCCGTGCGCCCGATCAGCGACTTGGCATCTTCAACGTCCGTCACGCCAGGCAATTGGATCGACAACCTGTTGCCTCCCACGCTCTGGATTACCGGTTCAGAGACGCCGAAAGCATTTATACGCCGTTCAATTATCTGCTGTACGCCCTTCATAGCCTCGGACCGCTCTCCGGGTGGTCTCTGCGTGACATCGGCTTCGATGATTAGGTTTACCCCACCCTGCAAGTCCAGCCCCAATGACATTCCCTTTCTTACAAAGGAAAAGTCCCCGACATTTAGCTCAATCCAGCCCCTCTCCGGCCAGGGTATAAAGGAAGGCAGATAAGTCGATGGATTTTGGGGCCAAACTACCCATAACGCAAAGGATACGAGAACAACTATGAATGATGGCAGGACAATTCTTTTACGCGGCATCAACTTTACCTCAGAGTGATATACTTCTCGTCTCCAACAACTACGGGCCGAGCATCAGGCCAAGCTCGAGATTAGCGGTTACTCCGGCCGCAGGTGATGACACTGGTTTACCCCGAGTTAATCGAGGGGAGCATCAGTTTGTTGAAGGATGGTCGCTGGATAATACCTGACTAACTCTTTACGAGAAACCTCTTTTCTATATACTCAAACGCCTGGTCAATGGTAGATATTTCATCGCTGGCCTGAGCTTCTTCGACCGCATCCAGCATCTCGCCTATTTCAGGACCTGGCTTAAGATTGAACCTGGCTATTATATCATGGCCGGTGATCAGCCTTGGCCGAGAGACCTTCTCCAACTGTTCATAATACCGCTCCAGCACATATTTGACGCCCGCAATGTGCTGTTTCCATGACTCTTTCAGCAGCATCGGTCCGCGTGCTGCAATGTGATCTGCCAGGTTAAGGTATATAGTATCTATTGCCACCGGACCAAGGTCTCTTAGATAGCGATATATGGATCTGGAGGTTGGCAGATCACCGGCGTTCCACTGTCCGGGTCGCAAATGTTCTTCAACCATCTTGCTTACCATGAGGATTGCCGCAGAGCCGAAGTGAAGACGCTCCATTATAGCCTTGCTCATCTCCGCTCCAGTTTCAGCATGCCTAAAGAACCGCATCCGTCCCGTATCGTCGTAACTCTTAGTGGCAGGTTTAGCGAGGTCGTGGAACAGCCCTGCTATCTTAACCAGTGTAGTACGTGGAAGATCGCCAACTTCCCCAAGAAAGTGTTCTTCTATTCTAGGTTCCCAGGGCAACCCCAGGGTTGACCCCTCCCATCCCAGCGGAGTGAAGAAATCGCCCTCTTGAAAAAACCGATCAAGGGCAGCCACGGTCTCTACCGAATGGTCAAAAACATCCCAGTAATGCTCCTTTGGCTGGTCTACGTCTATGAGAGCGGCAACCTCCGGAAGGAATACCTGCAGCAATCCAAGGCGGTCCAGAGTGCGGATGGATGCTCCCGGATTCGGCGCCTCAAGTATTTTACAGAACTCGTCTCTAATTCGTTCACCCGATGCCCTTGGAAGAAGGTGCGCGCAGGCTCGGATCTCTGCGTCAGTCGTTTCTTCAATCGTGAGACCAATCTCCGCCGCCAGTCTCGGACCGCGGAGCAGTCGGAGTGGATCGTCTAGAAACACGGTGGGGCCGGCAGCACGTAATACCTTGTTCTTGAGGTCTTTGTATCCGCCAGTAGGGTCTATGAGGCTGGAAGGGTCCCATTTCCCATCAAAGGCTTCTATTGGGAGAGCCAGGGCATCCAAAGTGAAATCCCTGAGCAGAAGGTCATCTTCAATACGGCCGCGCAGTTGAGCGATATCTATCTGAAGCGATATATCGTCCTGGTATATGATTATACGGACTATTCCGTCTCCATGCCCCAAATGAAAATAGCTGCCTCCCAGCTCTTCAACCAGAGCCTGGGCCACAACTTCAGCGTCTCCCGAAACAGCCAGATCAATATCTTCGTTGTCGCGGCTCACCAGGCCGTCCCGAAGGTAGCCTCCCACTAGATAGGCTTGAACGCCTATGCCGGCGAACACGCCCTGAAGCTTGATAACAAGTTGAGTTGCGCTGAAAAACATCTTCTTAAAAAGTCCAGTGAAAGACAAGTGGTTGGTGCTTTATGCAGGCCCAAGACCGTTCGATCCTCCGGCTCTGCTCAGCGTGAGCAGAGATATGCAGGCGAGTCGGGAGCCGACTTCTCACAAGCCTCTCCAGTGAAGGGTCATTTAACGCCTCACCCGGTTCACCCTTAAACAGGCCATTAAATTTGAGACGCCAACTCACCCACCATAGTTTGGCTCAGGGTCACAGGCCGCCTTTGGCCTCCGCTACTTCCACTATCTCCTCCTCTCCTTCTTCTTCAGCCTTTGGATACTTCCACAAACGGTCAGGGCTCACCAGATGATCTACGAACAGTACGCCATTGAGATGGTCTATTTCATGCTCAAGCGCTTGGGCCAGCAGTCCGGTAACCTTGTTGATTCTTAACGGCTTGCCGTCACGGTTCAGGCCTTTGACAGTCACGGTAAAAGAGCGCGTTACCTCTCCACGCCATCCTGGAATACTCAGGCAGCCCTCCTCTACGTTCCTCTCGCCGTCCTTCTTGACAACTTCAGGATTTATCAGAACTATCGGGTCATTCTCTTCTTCCGACTCATTTTCCTTCGGCAGCCTAATCACAATCACCCTGCGAAGCGCTCCCACCTGTGGTGCGGCCAGCCCCACGCCATGATTTCCATCCATGGTGTCTATCATGTCTTCAATCAGTTTCTGGAGCTGGTTGTCTATACCCTTAATGCGTTTAGACTTTTGCCTTATTATCGGGTTATCGGCAAGCAATATTGGCAAGAGACTCATAGATTACCTACCATTAAAAAAGAAATTCATGAATAAACAAGACCCGTTTGCCAACACTAACGACAGGAATTTAGTAACGCACAGAGGTCTTTTGATTTAGCCGAGAAAGACCCACACCCGCCCCAATAAACCCATGATCTCTACCATAGCTCAACAGGCTCATTATGGGCTTGGGACATCGCCGACAAGCTTACTACAAGAATACAAAAAGCTCTGAGGAGAATTAACAATACCGCAGTTTCAATCATAGCTGAGCGTATGACCCTTGTAAAGTTTACAGCATTGACTGAGGGTCTACGTCTACCACCCAGCCTCGGGGTATATTGACCCGGTCGAGGAGCGTTCTGGCTTCTTCTCCGAGCAGGTTGATTTGAAACCTGTACAGACCCCTTGCCTTCCTAAAGAAGGATGGGGCCGGCCCCATCATGCGTACCCCGCTCAGGCCAAGATACCGACGCTCTTTTTCCAGCGCGGCGTATAGGCGCTCTGCCTCCGCCTGCGTCCGTTCTTCGGAATAATTGCTGTAGCCAAGCTTGATTAAGCTGGTGAACGGGGGGTACTCATGGGTACGGCGGAACCCTGACTCCTGCTCAAAGAAAGACTCGTAGTCCTGTTTCGACGCGCTCCTTATTGCGTAATGCTCAGGATTATACGTCTGGATAACGACGACTCCACTATGAAGGCCGCGGCCCGCTCTGCCGGCCACCTGCGTCAAGAGTTGGAAAGTACGTTCCGCACTGCGGAAGTCAGGCAAATGAAGGTTTATGTCAGCGTTTACAACGCCCACCAGGGTAACAAGAGGAATATCCAGCCCTTTGGCTATCATCTGAGTACCCACCAGGATATCAGCCTCATGCTG
>SHYC01000080.1 GCA_009693005.1 Dehalococcoidia bacterium
TCGAGCTTTATCTCGGCGTAGGCGACGTCGCGCTCCAGAACCGTGTCCGTGGTCTCATAGACTATCTTCTTGCCGCCCTCTCCCAGGAGGCGCTTTACGACGTAGCGGCCGTTGACGAAGGAGGTAGGAAGCGCGGGGGCTGGGTCCGGTTTTGGGGCAGGAGCCTGAGCGGCAGCGCCCTCGGCTGCCGTGGGACTCTCTGAAGGGACAAGGTTACTTTCGGCTGCCGCCAGATAGGCAAGTGCGTCCGCGTTCTCGCGGTCGATGCCCAGCACCGCGCGGGCAATCTCGCGTAGTCGCTCCCACTGGAGCCCCTCGATGGCTTCGTCCGCCTGCTCTAAGAGACGCTCGATGCGCCTCTGCATACGCTCGCTGGTCATGGTTTTGCCCCCCTTTGTTTGCGTGTCTGGGACTGATGCCTGTTTGCCTAATCGCACACATAATAGCCGACAGCGAGACTTCTTGCAAACTGGAGCGCATAGCAGCGCTCCTGGTGTGCGCCCCTATAC
This sequence comes from Dehalococcoidia bacterium, assembly GCA_009693005.1. Taxonomy (GTDB): domain Bacteria; phylum Chloroflexota; class Dehalococcoidia; order SHYD01; family SHYC01; genus SHYC01. The sequence goes on from SHYC01000080.1 coordinate 510, forward strand.
CGGGACGACCAATACTGGTAGGGGCAGACCTGTGTGTGTCCTGTCCCTACCTCTATCCGCCGCCCTATAGTCTTCTCCCACCTTGCGGTGGAGAATTAAAGAGGGGGTCTTTTAAGGCTCATACCCAGGTGCGCCCCTACTTGATAATAATTACCACGGTATCTAATAGTACGTATGTACCGTTCGTAAATAGTACATTCTGCAGCGGATAAATAGTCCATTTGTAACTTACTGCGCCGATTCGAAGGGGCTAATCTTGGGGTAGTAAAAGTTTGGTGAGGAATGCGATGGACACGTTGACAGATCTGCTAAATAACTCGGTAAGACGCTACGGCTCGAATGCCGCTCTCAAGCTGTGGTCGCCCGAAAAGGTCCAGAGCTGGTCTTACGCTGAGCTGGGAGCTACTTCTGACGGCGCCGCGGACGCGCTTCAGCGCATGGGCGTCCGGAAAGGCGACCGCGTGGTTATCTGGGCGCAAAACAGCCCGGCCTGGGTGGCGGCGTTCTTCGGATGCCTAAAGATTGGCGCGATTGTCGTGCCCTTTGATGTCAGGGCCAGGGAGGACTTCCTCGACCTTGTGCTGAAGAAGACCCAGGCACGAATACTGTTGGCTGGCCCTGAGCAGGCGCCGTTAGCCGGGGCACTGGACGTTACGGTCGTTCCTTTGGGAGATCTAGCCCAGCCCTACCGAAGCTCACGGACACCCTTGCCAAAGGTAGAGGTCTTAGAGGACGACATCGCCGAAATCGTTTTTACGTCGGGGACCACAGGCGCTCCAAAGGGCGTGATCTTGACCCACAAGAACCTCGTTTCCGACCTGCGCGGCGTCATCGCCGTTATGCCGAGCACACCGGACTACCGTCTGCTCTCGCTACTGCCGTTGAGCCACGTGTTTGAAATGTCCATCGGGCTGCTCTTCCCGCTGTCAGGCGGCGCGTCGGTTACCTACCTGGACAGCCTCCGACCTACCACCATCTTTAGAGCCATGCAGGAGGAGAGAGTGACCTGTATGGCGTGTGTGCCCCAGGTCCTGCAGCTGTTCATGTCCTCAATAGAGGCGGAGGTGGTCCGAGGTAAAAAGGAGGGCCGGTGGAAGGTGGCTAACCGGCTTGCAACGCTCCTCCCGGTAGGGCAGCGCCGGCGCCTTTTTAGTGACCTGCACAAGCGCATGGGCGGCTCGTTTAGCTTCTTTGTTTGCGGCGGAGCTTATCTGGACCCCGTCATTGCCGAAAAATGGGAGAGGACGGGAATAAAGGTGCTCCAGGGCTATGGATTGACAGAGGCCGCGCCAGTGGTCAGCTGCGATTCGCTTGCCGATAGGGAGCATAAGCACGTGGGCCGTCCAATTCCGGGGATGCAGGTAAGGATCGCTGAGGACGGAGAGGTGCTACTCCGAGGAGCAAACGTCACTCCCGGATACTGGGACGATCCTAATGCTACTGCGGCGGCCTTCGACGACGGCTGGTACAAGACGGGCGATATCGGCGCTATGTCCGCTGGGGGCAGGATCAAGCTTACCGGCAGGAAGAAGAACATCATCGTCCTCCGCAACGGGATGAATGTATACCCGGAAGACATAGAAGAGGTCATAAAGACGGACCCAAGGGTGGGGGACTGCATCGTGGCCGGAATGGAAAACTCGTCGAAGGAGATGAATGTCCATGCCATCATGGTGATGAAGGAGGCGGATGCAGCTCAGGACGTGGTGCGAAAGGCAAACGGCAAGCTGGCTGCTCACCAGCGTGTAAGCGGCTATACCGCGTGGCCGGGAGAGGACTTTCCTCGAACGCCGACGCTCAAGCCGAAAAGAAAAGAAATACTGGACGCGCTGAAGATGAAGGTTGAGGTGTTGTAATGATCGATCGATTATCATCCATTTGGGCCCTTGCGATGAGGGCGCTAGTCAAGTGGATTATTACTGTGCTTTTCAGAGTGAGCGTTAGGGGGCGTGAGAATATACCCCCAGGTGGATATCTACTGGTGGCAAACCACCTAAGCTGGCTCGATGGCTTTCTTCTGCTTACTTTCCTACCCTCCAACCCCAGGCTGTACCTCCTGGCGGACAAGAACGCTATTGAGCAGCGGTGGTGGAAGAGGATGATTGTAGGCTCTGTGGGCAGGGTCATAACCATAGACCGCAGCCGCAATCGCGGTGATGGCTCAGCCTTAAAAGAGGCGCAGAGGGTCTTGAATAATGGTGAAGTGCTGGCGCTATTCCCTGAAGGCAAAGTTGGGTATGACGAAGGTAAAGTGGCGGAGCTGAAGCGCGGGGTCGGGGCCTTGTGCCTGCACAGCGCGCGGCAGGTCCTGGCTGTGGGCCTCAGCGGCGTCTCGGAGCTTTATCTCGGTAAGGAGATAGTGATAAATATCGGAGTGGCAATAAGGCCAAGCTCTTCGGAATCGACTATCCCCGCCAGGATCAACGATATAACCGGACAGGTGCGAAAGGCGTTGGAAAGCACCATTCCGGCTTATACAGAGAAGGCGGTGGCTCGCAAGCGTATGCTCTGGCTGACAAATTTGTTCTAGTTGTCAATTGTGCGTGGTTCATGGTTCGACAAGCTCACCACGAACGGAAATTGGCTGACAAACTTGTTCTAGTAGTTAGCGGCACAGGAGGTGCTGTGATGAGAGAGGAAAACCAAGACTTGCTTGAGCGTTTAGTACGCTCCTACTTTCAGCGAGGCAGGCGGATCGCCCAAGATTGGACTCCAGGCCCTGCGCCAAACCTGCGGCGAATATTGGATGGACCGCTGGGAAGGGACCTTCAATGGCTGGAAAGTGCTGCCAGCGGTGAAGCACGAGCCGTCACTGAGTCTGAGGTCGCAGCTGTCAGGGCGAGGGTACTATCTGACTTGTATGCGCCCTTGGCCGGAGAAGCTCCAGCATTACCCGACGACTTCGAGAATACGCCACTGGGCCAGGCGCTGGCCGCCGCCGAGGCCCGCGCTTCGGGGATATCGGCGCCAGCTCAGCTCCAGGCTGAGACCGTGACTATGGTGCGGACAACTGACGGGAATATCATGGTGACGACACCGGTTGAGACGCCTGGCTCTTCAGAGGAATATGTGGGAAAGCGGCGATCACAGGCGCCGCCGTCCGGTGGCGTGAACGCAGCGGAATGGCTCCTAGGCGAGGGCACGATCCGCGGCGTCCTCTATCTGGGAGGGTTGCTGGTGGTGGCCGCGGCCACAATATTCGTGGTCTACAACTGGGGCGCATTTCCGGGATACCTCAAGTTTGGAACGATATTCGCCACGACCCTTAGCCTCTACCTGCTGGGCTACACCCTCTATAATACGCCGCTGCAGGTAGCGGGAGTGACCTTTATCGGTATCGGCTCTATAGTAGTCCCCTTAAACTTCTACGCCTTATACACTTTTGTGCTGAAGCCGAGCGGGATCCCTCCTGACGGCGCATGGCTCCTGGGGTCCGCTTTTAGCTGCGGCCTGTACATTGCTACAGCCTGGTGGCTGCGGACGTCCCTCTTGACCTACGCTTCACTGGTGGCCCTTGCTTCGCTCATAGCGTCGGCACAGTACATCCTTAAAGCTCCCGCGTATGTAGCTGTTCCGGCGTGGCCGATAGTAACAGGCCTGCTTATGCTGCTAGTTCTAGAGGGTGACAAGAGAGGCTTCCCCAGATACTTCACTCAACCTGTTCGCAGGTCATCGCTGGTGGCCAATACATTCCTGGCTGCTGCGCTGCTTTTGGCTTCGTTCGAGGAGACCCCGCGCAGTCTCCTTTGGGGCAGTATTCTGATCAGCTCTGTAATTACCGCAGCGATCTTTGGCTACTACGGGCACGTAAGCTCATCGCCGCGGGCCAGGATCGCCGCTTACGTAATAGTGGTACTGGCCTACCTGAATCTTGTTTTCGGCCTCAGCATCATGCTATCGAGGCTTACGGGTGGTGCCGCGGTGATGACGCTGGGCGTCGTATACCTTGGAATCAGCTTTACCAATCTCTTCAAGAGCTATGGCCCGACTGACCAGTGGGCAGCCCGAGCCATTGGTTACGGTCTAGCGCTGGCCACTACATTCTGGGCTGCTGACAACACACAGTACCTGACGCTGGCGCTGCTGGCCGACGTGGCTATATTGGGCGGTTCTGCCTACGCGTATCGGGACAAGGATTGGTGGGCAGCCTGGGGTTGGGGCGCTATCTGGCTGTTCGTGCTGCCCTGGCTGCTGGCCTTTACCCTCATCTTTCCCGCAACGCCGGCAGGTCGGTTATCATATTCAGGTTGGAGTCCGGCATGGAGCCTGTGCCTTGCTCTGTTATGCTCGAATTATCTTATCATTGCCGCTATTGCTCGCCGCTGGTCGCTATCCATTGCTGCGGGGTTCACCGCTGCGGCTTTGGTAGCACTGCCTCTGGCCGCTCTTAGAGTAGCTCCCTACTCCCAGGAGCTTCCTCTGACCACCGCCTTGTTCGCCGCATCAGCCCTGGCATACCTGGCCGTGGCCGTAGCGGGAAGGACTGCGTGGCTGTTATACCCGGCTCCGCTGCTGCTGAACTTAACCCTCTGGACGGCGTTGAACGCCTTTGTAAAATCGCCTGGTATCGATTCGCCGGTGACTATCGGCAGCTACGTGGCCCTTTCCCTGGTCCAGCTTTACTCGGCCTGGTATCTGGAAAAGCGCGGGTATGCGGACTGGTCCCGCCCCGTATACGCGTGGGCCAGCGTGAACATGGGGCTGTCCTTTCTGGACGCTCTGTATACCGCGGTGGCGGCAGGGGCGAAAATAGGGTTCCGAATTTCACCCCATGCCGGGTTAAGCCCTCAGGGCGTTACCTTTATCGCGGTATCCGTCCTTTACGCTACGGCCTTGTTTCACTTTTCCTGGCTGCAGCGCCAGAATGAGGCTCTAACGGCCTGGTTGGGAAAGGCAACCATAACTTATATTGGCCTGGCGGTCCTGGCTGGCGCGGTCGGCTGGGCGGCATACGATACCGCCGCGGGTGGGCATCACTACGCGGTGATGGGAGGTTATCTGCTATTAGGCGTGCTGCTGGGACGTTCGCTGCCTCAGGGCGACCTATATCAGGTATTTGGCAAACCTCTGCAATACTTCGGCATGGTCGCGGTCTGGGCGCCACTTTCTCTGGCGTTGTTGCGCACCGGTCCCCTAGAGATAGCAACCGCTTATCTTGTCGGGAGCGCGATTTACTGGCACCAGGCATTTTACAGGCATAGCAGGGGAGCAGGATACCTTGCCGGACTCCTGGTAGCGGTGGCATACGCAGCGATATTGCAATGGCGGGGCATCCACGAGCCTCAAGCATACGTTATCCCATACGGTATAGCTCTGCTCTATTGCGGCTATTTGGAGCAGGAGGGACGCGAACGCTATCTGCTTGACCCAGATGAGCTTTTTAGGGCCTTTACCTGGAGCGGGCTGCTGCTCTTGTATGGTACGTCTCTGGCGCAGTCCTTAGAGCCTGACGGCGCGCCCTATCTGGCTTTGGTTGTAGTAGAGACGGTGGCGGGTCTGCTGTGGGGCCTGCGCATACGCTCGCGCGGCTTGGCTTTGCTGAGCAGCGGCTTCCTGGCGGCAGAGGCGTTCTTGCAGGTGATTGACGATGTCATGGCCCTGCCGGCATGGGTATTGCTTGGGGGTGCCGGCGTGGTGCTCCTGGTCTTTGGCGTGATGGCGCTGGCGAAACGGCAGGAGATCATATCCGCAGGCCATGCGGTGGCCAGGGAATGGGAAGCATGGGAGATGTAATAGGACTAGGTAGGTGACATAAATGAACGTGCTTGAAGCTATGTTTGGGATATTCAAAGGTAAGGGCTTGAGCCTATACCTGGTAGAGGGCCGGTCCGTGTTGGGCTTTTTGGTAGCTGGCTTGGTCTTGACAGCTCTGGCCGGCGCGGTCTACGGGCTTGCCATGGGCATCGGCATAGACTCACGCACCGGAGTGAAGGACGCGGCAAAGGTCGCAGCTATACTTCTCATGGCTTATTTTTTATCGCTGCCGGTGTTCTTCCTCGCCTACAGGCTGCTGGGCCGGGGAGATGGCTTCAACCAGATCGCTGCGGTAGCGTTAGCCGGGGTACTCTCTGCCGCTGTCGTGATGGCTGTGGCGTCGCCGGTAATTTTCCTGTATGGTGTTGCCAGCGGCAATAGCGCCGGACTGCCCTACGTCCACATAGCCCTTGTGGATGTGGCAGCGCTGCTGGGAGTGTTCATCCTGGGCAATTTGGTATATCGCGCTTTTCCAACGGATAGACAGGGACTCGTGGTGCCAAACGCAGTAGGTGTTATTATGGTCGTGCTGGTTGCCGTTGTCTCCGTAAATTTCTTTCGGCCCTTCCTTGAGCCCTCGGCCAGCTTTAGCGTTGGCACGGACCGCCTGAAGGAGAGCCTGGGAATCGGAGTCGCAGGAAAAGTGGAGGACGCGCTGAGGCTGGCCGCCGCAACCAACAGGATGGAGTACCGCTACCAGTTGGTGCAGCCGGAGAGAGGTGTCGAAAAAGACTTCACGGTGGTGCGAGTGGGCGATAACTATCAGGTGCTTGTGCACCGCCTTGCGAGTCCAGGGCTGCCGCTTGTAACCGATCACAGGGTCATGGTGCTAGGGGCGAAGACTTATTCGGACTTCAGCGGCCAGATGCTGGAGGTGCCAAGGGATGAAGTGTCCGGCGTTTTGGACGATTCTGTGCCTCAAAAAGCCTTTTCCACCAACTATGCCAGGGGGATAGAATTCCGCGCCAGGACCGAGAGCAGAAATAGTAGTGAGAATTACACGGCCAGAGGAAAAGGCAAAGACCTGGAGATCACAGCGTTGTTGGACCCCAGCAATATGAGGCTTCGGGAGATAGATGTCGAGGAGAAAAGTCCTTCAGGGACCTCCAAGCTTATGGTCAGCGGTCTCACCGGAGTCTTTCTCGCGGGTGATTCCCTCCGTTCTGCCATATCCGGACAGATGACCGCAGTTCAGGACCCTGCGGACTCTCGACTCAAGGTCTTGTGGGAGGCGCAGGCGGCGGCGGCTTATTTGGAGAAGCCGGACTCGGATAGCTTCCAGTATACTGGCTCTTCTGACTACTTTGCCCTAAGCTATCCTCGCGGCTGGCAGGTAGGAACCTGGGACCCCGGCAGACGCAGCGCGACCTTCAACGAATGTCCGGAGCCTAATTGCGCAAGGGTGATTGTAGAGGTAGGCGGCCTCGAGCGGGGCAAGGGCCTGCCTGAGATGTTGGCCGACCTGAGGGATGGGCTGCGCTCCAATTCCAGTAATCGCGATGTTGCCACACGGACTGATTCCACCAACGGGCGTCCGGTTGGTGTTGCAGAGTACAATTACGACTATGCCGACGGTGGTTTTCTTCGGACGGCCCATCGCATACAGTACCTATATCTTGGGAAGCTGGCTAAATACTCTGTCAGCGGAGTAGCGGGTACCGATAAGTTTGAAGACTACCGAACGCGCTTTGGAAAGACTGCACAGAGTTTTGATTACTTACGGTGAGTCAAAATAAAACCGCGTGTAGGACGCTCCTTGAGGCTCTCAAACTAGGAACGGTCGGGTCCCCTTCGCCAAAGCTCTCGGCGCACGGAGTCCGCTCGGCGGACAAGCAACGCCGACCTGGCAGCTATTTCCGAGTGAGTGAGATCTTCGAGGGGACGGAAGAGGATATTTGATGATGGAAGCCACGAGAAAGAGGCCCCTATCAGACAAATTACCGGTGGGCTCCTGGGCGCTGTACGATTTTGCAAACAGCATCTTTGCCCTGAACATCCTGGGCCTATACTTCACCTTGTGGGTCACGGTAGACCACGGGGCGCCGGACATACTCTACAGCGTGGCCTATTCCGGCTCGATGATGTCCATTGCCCTGACCTCACCGCTGCTGGGGGCGGTATCTGACCGGGCCAAGAGCCGCAAGCCGTTGCTGTTATTCTTTACCCTTATTTGTATAGGGTTCACTGCGATGATCGGAAAGGTAGGCGGCCTGCCGGGCGGGCTGATGATGTTTGTGGTGGCCAATTATGGCTACCAGTCTGCCCTGGTTTATTATGATTCTCTACTGGCCTCTGTCAGTAGCGAGAGCAACCGCGGGAAAATATCCGGGCTTGGCGTGGGAGTGGGGTATATTGGCGCTATTCTGGGTATTCTTCTGGTCAGGCCCTTCGTAGAGGCAGGAGGCAGAGAGAGCGCTTTCCTGCCTACAGCCCTGCTCTTTCTTTTCTTCGCCTTGCCATGCTTTCTCTTTGTACGGGAAGAAAAAGGCGCTGGCGGCGGGCTAAACTGGAGCAGCATGACAGCGGGCTATCATCAGCTGGTGGACACGGTTGCCCATCTCAGAAGGTACACGTCTCTTTTTAGGTTCATCCTTGCCAGGTTCTTGTACGTGGACGCCATTAATACCGTCACCGCCTTTATGAGCGTATACTTGGTGAAGGTAATCGGCTTCACAGACGTTGAGGTCCAAAACTATCTAATAGTAGCCACGGTGTTCGCGGTCCTGGGCGCATTTGTCTACGGGCGGGTGGTGGACTGGCTGGGACCCAAGAAAACTTTAGTAATAATTCTCAGCCAGTGGGTAGCGGTGTATATAGCTGTGGCGGCCACTTTTTATGCCCCCTTTTTCTGGATTATCGGCGCGATAGCCGGGGTGAATCTGGGGGCTACCTGGACCACCGATAGAGTGTTCCTTACCAGACTGTCTCCACCGGAGCGCCTGGGGGAGTTTTTTGGCATCTACGAGCTGGCCGGTCGCTTCGCAGCGGTTTTGGGCCCCATGGTATGGGGCATTACCCTGGTAGTCCTGGATGGAACCGGGACCATCCAATACCGCGTTGGAATTCTGACCCTGCTGGCTATGCTGCTGG
>SHYC01000081.1 GCA_009693005.1 Dehalococcoidia bacterium
GGGAAGCTGAGATCGAATACGCGCAAAAGCATGGAATCACAGTGCCGGTCACAAAGAAGAATCCTTATTCTACCGATGAGAACCTTTGGGGACGTTCCATAGAGGCGGGAGTGCTGGAAGATCCATGGATAGAGCCGCCGGCTGATGTGTATGCCTGGACTAAATCGTTAGATGACGTCCCGAACGACCCGCTGTTTGTAGAAGTTGAGTTTGAGCGTGGACTTCCTGTCGCTCTTGACGGCATCCCCCTCAATGGGGTTGAACTGATTACCGAGGTTAACAGAATAGCCGGCGAACACGGCGTCGGCAGAATAGACCATGTTGAGAACAGGCTCGTAGGCATTAAGTCAAGAGAGATCTATGAGGCCCCTGCTGCCACGGTTCTAATCAAGGCACATAAAGCCCTTGAGAGCATGACACTGTCTAAAGACCAGCTCAGGCTGAAAGAAAGGGTTGCGATTGAGTACGCTGACCTCATATATAACGGGCTTTGGTTCACTGCAAACCATCAGGACATCGCTGCGTATGTGTACAGCACTCAACGGCACGTTAGCGGGACTGTGCGGTTGAGGCTTCACAAGGGGACTTGTACCGTTGTAGGACGAAAGTCGCCCAAGTCCTTGTATAGCTTTCAGTTGGCCACCTATGACCGGGAAGACCAGTTCGACCAGAGCGCGGCTGTCGGTTTCATCCAGATATGGGGCCTGCCGGTACGAGTGCAAGCGAAAGCCCAGCTTTTGACTCAAGTGGAAGGTCCACTGTATATTGCCGCGCCTGAAGGATAGGAAGACCTGGTATCCAAGCTATAAGGCCGCTATTTGAAGCAGCGGCCTTATTATTTATTTGGGGACGCTTTACTTTGTTGAGATACCTCCGATTACGTTTTCAGCGGCTGTTCATGCTGCTCGTATTTCGGCTGCTCTACTATGAGAGCCAACTGGTTGTATCCTCTTTCGGCGTGGCTTGTGTCCGTGGGAGAGTGGCGGAAGTGGCAGAGGACGTTATTAGCGGAGGTGGCCGGGAACAGAGTCTTGGAGATAGGCTGCGGCCGCGGCTGGCTTCTGGGTGATTTGCTGAGAGAGAGCTATTCCTGCATAGGTCTCGACCTCTCGCCGGTTATGCTTAAGAAGGCTTCGGAAAGTAATCCTGCAGCGCCTTTTGTGCTGGGCGATGGCCGCTGCCTTCCCTTCAAAGGCGCTTCCTTCGATACGGTAGTCATGTGCTTTTCGGGGCTATGCTTTACCGCGACAGCTTTGGCGGAAGCACGTCGAGTTCTTGTGCCGGGTGGCCGTTTGGCGGTTACAGAGTTAGTGAGTCTGACGCCGAAACGTCCACTGGAGTGGTGTGCCAGATTTCTCTGGAGCCTCACCGAAACCGGCAAGGAGCTTCCTTCCGCTGAGGCTCTATTCGAAGAGGCTGGGCTGAAAGCGTCAAGCTATTGGGTCAAGCTAGGTTTTGCTGAGGTGCAGGTTACTGTGGGAGAAAAGGTCGAAACGCCGGCTATATAGCCACAGTCTTTAAGATGATGAAGCAGAGGTTTAATTGGCAGGAGTTAAGTTCACGCGCCGAGTTAACGTCTATACGAGACTACATGGTTTAACGGCCTATGATATTATTGAAGTCATCAGCGAATTTGAAGTTATTCAAGACGATAGTCAACAATCGGGAGTCGTACGTGCAGGCAAGGTAGTGAGAAATATGATGGTCTGGGTTGTATACATGACTAGAGATGACTATCTCGTAGTTATAGACCTAGAGACTAGGGAGGTAAATGAATGAGATTAAGCTTTGATCGCGAAGCTGACTCCATAGATCTCTGGCTGAAAGATACTAACAAACTGAAGGACTCAAAAGAAGTAGCTCCAGGCATAACTTTGCACTACGATTATGACGGTGAGGTGGCTAGCATTTCTATAATCGCCGCCAGCCGCTATGCCGGGCGGCCCTTGCTGGAGCATATGGATATAGACTTCTCCCCCTCTTACGAGCCGCTGGAGATAGAGGTTGACTTGCCTCAGCAAAAGAAGTCTGGCAGTTGATAATAACGATAGCAGGTAATGCTAACGTTCAGGAGGTCATTCCATGAGATTAAGTTTCGATCGTGAAGCGGATGCCATAAGCCTTTGGTTAAAGGATACCAAACTTGACGTTTCTAAAGAAGTAGCCCCCCGGATATCTCTTCATTATGATCATAATGGCGAGGTAGCTAGCATCGCAATTATTGCCGCCAGCCGATATGGTGGGCGGCCCCTGCTGGAGCACATGGACATCGACTTCTCCCCGGCTTACGAGCCGCTTGGGATAGAGGTTGACTTACCCCAGGCTGTAGAAGAAAGATTGTTTAGACATGGAAAAAACCAGGCATAAACTATGGGGCGGACGCTTCAACAAGCCGACTGATAGATCGGTAGAAGCCTTCACCGCATCTATCACGTTCGACCGCCGTCTTGCGCCTTATGACGTAGCCGGGTCCATAGCCCATGCCAGGATGCTTGGCCGCCAGGGGATTATACCGAGCCAGGATGCCCAAGCTATCATGGCTGGACTTCAGACCATCCAAAAGGAACTGGAAGAGGGGACATTCCCATTTAGGGAAGAGTATGAGGACATTCACATGAATGTAGAGGTCCGTCTGAGGGAGCACATTGGAGATGTGGCGGGCAAGCTCCACACAGCTCGTTCTCGCAATGACCAGGTAGCTCTGGACGTACGCCTGTTTCTAAAAGACAAGTGTATGGAGACCATCGATGGCCTGACCGGGATGCAAGGGGCGCTATGTGAGCTGGCCGAGAAGAACATAGACGCCATCATCCCAGGCTATACCCATCTGCAGCGGGCCCAACCTGTGCTCTTAGCCCACCATCTGCTGGCATATTTCAACATGTTTGAAAGGGACAAGGGACGCTTTAAGGACTGCATGATTCGGGCGGATGAGATGCCCCTGGGCAGCGGCGCGCTGGCAGGAGTGCCATATCCAGTGGACCGGGAGTTTCTGGCAAAAGAGCTTGGCTTTAGTAGGATCACCCTTAACAGCATGGACGCTGTGTCAGATAGAGACTTTATAGTCGAGTACCAGTCTGCCGCTGCTATTGCCATGGTCCACCTATCCAGAATGGCCGAGGATGTAATACTGTGGTCATCCTCCGAGTTCGGATTTTTGGAGCTGGACGATTCTTACGCCACCGGCAGCAGCATCATGCCGCAGAAGAAGAACCCGGATGTTGCAGAGCTGGCACGGGGTAAGAGTGGCAGGGTTGTGGGCAACCTCATGTCGATACTAACGATCTTAAAGGGCTTGCCGCTTACCTACAATAGAGACCTCCAGGAGGACAAGGAAGGACTGTTTGATACCGTAGATACCCTCTTGTCTTCGCTCTATGTCTTCTCCGGTATGCTTACTACTGCCAGCTTTAAGGCTGATGCTGCGAAAGAAGCCCTCAGTCGAGGATACCTGCTCGCTACCGATGTCGCCGATTATCTGACAGCAAAAGGGCTGCCGTTTAGAGAGGCTCACGAAGTAGTCGGAAACCTGGTCGGGTACGCCGCAAAACGCGGAGAAGAGCTGTCAGAGCTTACCTTGGACGAGTACCGGCAGTTCTCATCCCTGTTCGCTGATGATATTCTTGGGCTGAGTGTCGAGGCGTCCATTGCAGCGCGGGATGTCGTAGGCGGCACAGCCCCTAGACAGGTACGTAAATCACTTTCAGAGGCAAAACAATTATTGGAGCGCGAGCCATGAAGATCAAAATAGCTCCGTCTATCTTGACGGCAGACTTCGGTGCGCTAAAGGACCAGCTCTCAAAGGCTGAGGCCGCCGGTGCAGACCTGATCCACCTCGATGTGATGGATGGACACTTTGTGCCTAACATAACTTTTGGGCCGTTGGTGATTGCTGCTGTCAGGTCCAGCGTTAAAATACCTTTGGACGTGCACCTTATGATCGATGCCCCCGAGCGCTATCTTAAGGAGTTCGCATCAGCCGGCGCAGATTCCTTAACGGTACACGCTGAGGCCTGTACCCACCTCCACCGTACAATCCAGCAGATCAAGGAGCTTGGACTAAGGGCAGGCGTGGCTTTGAATCCGGCTACGCCCATATCCTTTGTAGAAGAGGTGTTGGGCGATATAGATATGGTGGATGTAGGCACGGTTAATCCTGGCTTCGGCGGACAGAAGCTAATACCATCCACCTTAAGTAAAGTAACCCGCCTTCGCAGGATGATTGATGAGCTTGGACTCCAGGTAGATATACAGGTAGACGGTGGAGTAAACGTGGACACGGTGCGAGATGTTGTCTTAGCTGGGGCCAATGTGCTTGTAGTGGGTTCTGCCACCTTTAATCAAAAAGAGAGTGTTGCTGAGGCTATGGCGAAGATAAAAAATGCCGTAAAAGCTGCGCAAGGCCAATCACAATAAGACTGCGAGGTAGCCGGCCAAAGTCGCTGTAACAAGATGGTTAAGGACGGGTTTTATTAGAAAACGGCGTTGGTTTTCCCAACCATCTTACACTTTTCAGTGTTTATCAAAATGGGGATCAGTGTTAATCTGGTCCCCATGATTATTTGCGAAAACTACATGAGATTTGTGCCAGACGCATGCAAGTGTTCACCGTTCCACGTAAGGCTCAGGTTATCCCCTTTGGGTTGATAATTCGTTAAGAGCAGACGAACGAGCGAATTAGTTTGAGATTAGGACTCTTATCCGGGCCGTCATAGTTACTACTTACGTCTCCAGGAAGTACCGCCGGCAGAGTCCTCTAATAGCACGCCAAGCTCGCCTAGTCCGTCTCTTACCTTATCGGACAGCTCATAAGCCCTGGCCTTACGCAAATCTGCCCGCATCTCCAATAAAAACTCGATGTATGGGGCAGCGTTATCTTGGGTACCCTTAAGTGCTTCTAGCCTCTCCCTAAATCCAATCCCGAGGTCGTTACCCTTAGCGTGGTCTAAATCAGCATTAATGTTTGATATGAGCTCAAGAAATAAGTCAACATCGTCAACGCCTCCTCCAGTTGATCGCTCGAGGGTTAAGCCGAGGATTTCGCTTAGCTTTCGGATTTTCTCTTGGAAGATGCGGGCTGACTGGCTTTTTGCGTGACAGGCATTTGCCTCCGTAGCAAGTTGAAATAGATACCCGATTGCCCGCGCGGTGTTAAAATCATCCTCCATCGCATCTAAGAAGCTTTTTTCACTTGCCTCCGCGTTTAATACGTCGGCTGCTGGGCTTGGTTGCTCGTCTACTTCCAGGATCTGTAGCGCACGTCTCAGTCGTTCCACCCCTATCTCACGCCCAGCCAAAGCTTCCTCGGAGTAGGTCAGCGGGCTGTGGTAGTGCGTGCCCAGGACGAAAATCCTGATAGCGTCAGCACTATAGCGTCCCAGCGCCTCTTCAATTGTGACGAGGTTGCCCAGGGACTTACTCATCTTTTCCTCGCCCATTTGCAGCAGGCCGTTGTGTATCCAGAGCTTAGCGAATGGCACGATACCCGTTGCCGCCTCTGATTGGGCTATCTCGTTCTCGTGGTGAGGGAAGATAAGGTCTTGGCCGCCACCGTGGATGTCCAGGCTGGAGCCAAGGTATTTGAGCGCCATTGCGCTGCACTCAATGTGCCATCCTGGTCTTCCCAGCCCCCAGGGGCTTGCCCACGCGGGCTCACCGGGCTTTGCGCCCTTCCAGAGCACGAAGTCCATCGGATGCTGCTTGGCCTCACTAACATCCACCCTTGCGCCGGCCATCATCCCCTCCATAGTGCGGCGGCTCAGTTTGCCGTAGCCGTCGAACCTGCTTGACCTGAAATACACGTCCTCACCGGAATTATAGGCGCAGCCTTTGTCTAAAATGGTCTGGATCAGCAGTATGATCTCATCTATCTCTTCGGTCACTCTGGGATAGACATCGGCCGGCTTTATGTTTAAAGCGTCCATGTCGCTTAGGTACTGCTGAATATATTCATCGGCCAGCTCTAGGGCTGATTTCCCGAGGCGCTGAGACCTGCCGATGATCTTATCATCAACGTCGGTAAAGTTCTGCACGTGGCGCACCTTATGGCCTTTGAACTCGAGATAGCGTTTGATGACATCAAAAACTATGTAGCTCATAGCGTGGCCCACATGTGAATTATCGTATGGTGTCACCCCGCACACGTACAATTTTATCTCGTCACCTTGGGGGTAGAACTCCTCTTTTTCACCGGTGAGGGTGTTAAATATTCTCATCTATCCTCTTCGACAGGCTGACCTTCAACGGGCCTTGAGAGCGATACAACAGCGCGAGACCCGACTGGAGCAATATGTTCCGCGTGGGCACGAGATTCCAGGTAGGTCAGTCTTGCTTCTAACTCAGCAAGCCGCTGTTGGAGCGACTGCATAACCTCCCATTCAGGGTCTGGCAGATGTTCGACGGTGTCAGTATCAGGACGTCTGATGGTGACGATCCGGCCAGGTACGCCAACCACCGTAGCATGAGGCGGGACGGATGAGATTACTACGGAGCCGGCTCCTATTTTCACTCCCTCTCCTATCTCAATGTTGCCGATAAGTATTGCGCCTGCGCCAACTACTACATCGTCCTTAAGGGTTGGATGGCGCTTGACCTTCAGTTGGCTGGTGCCACCCAGGGTGACGCCCTGGTATATAGAAACGTCGTTTCCTATTACGGATGTCTCTCCAATCACTACTCCCATCCCATGGTCGATGAAAAACCCTTCACCAATGACCGCGCCTGGATGAATCTCTACGCCTGTTATGAAACGGCTTGTGTGAGCTATGAGACGAGGCAACAAGGGGACCCTGAGGTTCCAAAGAGTATGGGAGAGTCGATGCAACTCCCTGGCGTGCAGCCCGGGAGTTGTAAGCACTACCTCTATTATGTTTATGGATGCTGGGTCTCGCTCAAAAACTACTTGTATGTCGCGCTTGATTTTACTTAACAAGGACAACTTGTATCCTCCCTACCTGACAAGATGGCATACCGATCCCTCTGGGGGTGTCACACGGTCTGTGACACCCCCAGTACAGGTGCATTTGCCCATCCTGCCACAGGGTATGGAGAAGACAGCCTTTGATCTCATAGTTATAGTCATGTCTTTACTATTATACTAACGACCTATAGAAACGAGCCCCATAGAATTTTATGATGAACTTGTGGAAAGCACAATCAGAGCTACGACGTAAGCGGTTATTGCCTCCTCACTGCCTTCTGCTCCAAGTCCCTCGTTGGTCTTGGCCTTTATCCCTATGCTATCTATAGCTATCTTCAGAGTCCCTGCAATTTCCTCTTTCATTAAAGGAATATATTCAGCCAGCTTGGGCTTTTCAGCCACTATAGTAGCATCAAGATTAGATACGCGCCAGCCCAGGCCTGTAATTAGCGTATTGATTTGTTCCAGAATCAGCAAGCTGGAGATGCCCTCCAACTGCGGATCGCTGGGAGAAAAGTGGCTTCCGATATCCCCCAAGCCGGCGGCGCCCAGCATTGAATCTGCTATCGCATGCAGCAACACATCGCCATCGCTGTGCCCAACCAGCCCTTTGTAGTGAGGTATCCGTACTCCACCCAGGGTGAGATCCCTGCCTTCCGACAGTCTATGTATATCATACCCTATACCGATCCTCATAGATGCGTGCTATAGCCTCTGCCAGTAATAGGTCTTGCGGCCCCGTCACTTTTATGTTTAGCGGTGAGCCTTGATATACTGCTACGTCATTCTTGTTAATTTCAACCAGAGAAGCATCATCGGTTACGTCCTGCGAGACGGCGTTGTGGGCATCCCATATAACGGCATAGCGAAACACTTGCGGGGTTTGTATCGCCCATAGTTGGTCCCTGGACAACGTCCGTATTATCTTGTGGCCCGCGTTTACCCGCTTCACGGTATCAGAGACGGGCACGGCGGCAATCGCTGCACCAGTTAGCCTGGCCTCTTTTAACCCCGCTACAACCATATCTTCAGTGACAAAAGGTCGCGCAGCGTCGTGGACTATTATCCAGTCGGCACCCTTGGCTTGCCGTATTCCTTCCTTAGCTGAATCCTGCCTCCGGTCACCTCCCAGGCATATATCCTTTACCTTGGTCCACAGCCGCCGGTCGGCTAATGTTCGTATATAAGAAATGTTTTCTGCGCTGGTGACTACAATGATCTCATCTATGCTGGAGCACCGCTCAAAGGTGTCGATAGACCAAGCTACCAGCGGTGTTCCCTTTAGCGTGACCCGTACCTTGTCTATTTGCCCCATTCTGAGACTATGGCCAGCCGCCAATACTATCGCTGCAACCCTATCTCGGCTGCCGGGGCTGTCGTGAGGAGCCTCGGGCCCATGCCGAGAAGACGGGTCGAGAGGGCTGGACACCCTCTATTCCTTTGGTTGTGCGAAGATCATTCTTCCGGCTACGGTCTGTAAGACCCTTGTTACCATGATATTCAACTCGCCATTTAAATGCCGCCTGCCGTTTTCGACCACAACCATAGTGCCGTCATCCAAGAATCCAACACCTTGTCCGCTCTCTTTGCCTTCCTGAATAATACGAACGTACATCTCTTCTCCTGGCAGTACTATGGACTTGACAGCGTTTGCCAGTTCATTTATGTTCAACGCATGAACGCCCTGGAGCTCGGCAACTCTGTTTAAGTTGTAGTCATTGGTAATTATGGGGGCCTTTATAAGCCTTCCAAGCTTGACTAGTTTAGCGTCCACTTCTTGAACATCAACAAAATCCGTGTCCAATATCTGGAGAGGCACGGTCGGCTCTTTCTGAAGGCGATTTAGCATCTCTAGACCGCGTCTGCCACGGTTGCGCTTTAGGGAGTCCGGCGAGTCCGCGATATGCCTAAGCTCGTCGAGAACAAAGCGCGGTATTATTAGAGTCCCTCGCAGGAAACCGGTCTGGCTTATGTCCGCTATACGTCCATCTATAATAGCGCTTGTGTCCAGGATAAGCTGATCGCCACCCGCTGCTTTACCGTTTTGTCTGTCCGGTATCATTCCAGGAATGTATGACGCAGCGACCTGCAATAAGTCGTTTTCTCTAATAACCATAAGAGTAATGCCCAGGTAGCCCATTACCACGCTTGTAGCTATGGGTAGGAACTTACCAAGAAAACCAGGGAGCAGAGAAAGCGGAACCGCAAGCAGCGCTGCGATAACCAGCCCTACAACCAGGCCAACAATGGCAGAAAACAATACGTTTGCAGGTAGGTGCCGAAATTGGTGGCCGATCCAGGCAAATGGACGTATAGTTACGTACGGAGTAATAATGAGTCCCAGTGCCATGCCAGCCAGTATTAGAGAATAAGCCCATGGTTTATATTCAGGAGGTAGCTGCCGGTCTCCGAGATCGGCGGCTATTTGAAAGC
>SHYC01000082.1 GCA_009693005.1 Dehalococcoidia bacterium
CACACCAGCGCTTCAGACGTCCCATCGAGGCCGAACCATCGATTCCGTCACCGGTCTAAGTGATTTCACATCCGTGAGAGAGTTGGCAACAATCTACGCTCTGGGTAGTGTAACGCATCTCGTGTATTTCCTAAGACGATAAAAAGGAACGTACCGCTCGCCAAGCCTCGTCCACTGTGGCTTTGGGGACATTGTTCGGCCGGGCCACGGGGTGAGGCAACTCTAGAACTGAAGTACTCTGCTTTGGAGCGTTGCGGAGTCTGGCGGCGGGGTACGGCACTACCTGAACGCCTACTCGTTTCAGTGCATCTGCTGTGTGCCTGCCGAGCGCAAGCACCACCCGCGGATTCACTATCTCGATTTGTGGCAAAGCAAACATCTCCGCAGCACGGACGAAGTCTCTCATCGGGATTGTCGCGCTAATGCCGCCCGCCTTGATAAACGGGAACAGGTTCGTACCATACGTCTCCTCAAGCTCCAGGCCCAGGTGCTGGCGCAGGAGATCCTTGAGATTGAGGTTTGTCTTGAGACTCGGATCGTGACCGTACCGAGCCACGTCTCGGTTATACCCTTGGTTCATGAGCTTGTCGTGCGGCGACCAGTCTTGAAGAAAGAGCATCACGTTGGCATCGACATTCCCCGCCGTTCGAGAGTATGGCGAGACCAGATCTCTAAAATCGTACCCCCAGTAGTCTTCCGGGCGTCGATAGCCCCGCCACTGAGTCTGCACGCGCAGATGCGCCAATTCCTTCAGACGCTCGTGCTTGGACATCGCGTTCACGGCTGAAGCCCTCCCATCATGTTTCTGCTACTATTGCTGATAGCTTTTGATATTCTTGCCAAGTCGTTCAACCCACACGGGGTCGGCAAAGAACTCTCATTCTACTTCGTAAGCCGCATCGAGGGCCGATATGGTCTTGTGCTCAATTAACACGGCCCATATTACTTCGAGCAACTTCTTAATCATACTGCCACCTCGAACCGCAAGCATCATCTCATCCTCTTAATTGCCGGCTAGAACCTTTGGCTAACGATATTGTAGCAAGTGTAAAGCACGATGGGCAAATTCAACATAATGGTCAAGCAAATCCTGCGCCACGCTAGAACGCGGACGCTTCATCTCTACAGCACCTATCTGGCTTGCCAGAGCAGTCCGTTGCTGTGGATATGATATAATATTGTTGTGGCACGAGAAGTAGTGCAAGCCGGCCCATGTCTCCATCTTATTTGCACCTTCCCAGGACAAGAACGACGCCTTTAAGAGAGCGTCTTATATATGCCTGACTTCACACTTCGCATAGCACATCTTTATTCGAGACAGCTAAACCTGTATGGCGACAGAGGAAACATCATCTGCCTGTCTGAGCGATCACGCGCAAGGGGAATAACCCCGGTAGTCGATGAGCTAAACGTTGGCGACGGCTCCGACCTGAGCAAATACGATCTTTTTTTCATAGGAGGCGGCCAGGATAAAGAACAACGGCGGGTTTCCCAAGATTTATCGATGGTAAAGGGTAACGCTATCAAAGCGGCAGTAGAGTCCGGAGCTGTCATGCTGGCTGTGTGTGGCGGCTATCAGTTGATGGGCCATTATTATCAGGACTCCGACGGCAATAAGCTCCCTGGTCTCGGCCTCCTGGACCTTTGGACCGCACATCCCGGCCCGAAACAGGAGCGTTGCATCGGCAACCTGGTTGCGAACTGGGAGGGAGGCCCACTGGTAGGTTTTGAAAACCACGGTGGTCTGACCTACCTGGGAGAAAAGTCGAAGCCGCTGGCGAAGGTGGTCAAAGGTTACGGCAATAACGGTAAGGATGGAACGGAAGGCGCCACGTATCTGAACCTTTTTGGAACGTATCTACACGGTTCCTTCCTTCCCAAGAACCCTCACTTTGCAGACCATTTGTTGCACCTGTCACTCACCAGAAGATATCCCGGCATAACCCTCACTCCATTGAATGACAGCTATGAGTGGAACGCTCATAGAGCCGCACTCCGTTCAGCCAGGGGACATCCTTTATCCTCGGCGGTCGAGTGGATTTTCGGACGGTAGCCCGATTGCGCTACAACATTCACTAATGCAAAGGGATTGCGTCTCAAGGAACCTCCAAAACGCCAACTGGACACCAGCCGAGGTTGGAGGGTATTCTATAGTATGTACAATACACGTATGGTATACGATCCCGTCCCATCATTGAACTCACATAGTCTTGCGTCTGGGAACCATTCGCCGGTCGTACAATTTATATTCAACTAATTGCCAGTTATTTCAGATTATCAAGGAGGAATTGTCAAAGTGGTTAAACTGCGACTAAGAAGAGCAGGATCGAAGAAGAGACCTTTTTATCGTATTGTAGCAGCGCCTTCCACCTCGCCAAGAGACGGCAGATTCATAGAAAATATCGGATACTACAATCCTGTGACCGATCCTGCAACCATAGTTATCAATGAGGAGAAGGCTCTTAAGTGGCTTTTAACTGGAGCACAGCCTACAGATAGAGTAATCAAACTGCTTACTATCAAAGGTATTATGGACAGGCTGGCGGCAGAAAGGAAACCCGTTGAAAGAGCTAGTTGAATATATTGCCAAGTCCCTGGTACAAAATCCGGAAGAAGTGGAGGTTTTGGAGGAGCCTGATGGCAAGAAAACCCTTATACACCTTCATGTAGCCAAGGAGGACATGGGCAAAGTCATAGGAAAGCAAGGCAGAATAGCGCAGGCTATAAGGACTTTACTAAAAGTCTCCGCAGCGAAAGAGGATCGCTATTCTGTACTGCTAATCGAATCTGATGAAATAGATCAACGCTATTAATCGACCAGTATTAAGAAAATATACGTATGTTAGCTGGATCACTTGACATTTGAGCGTTTAAGGATAAAATAGCGTCGAGGATGAGAGAGGAAGCAGTGGGAAATAGCCAATTTATCCCCAAGGTTTTTGTTCATTAATTCACCCTGCTTCACCTTCCAATCCTCAATTATGAGGAAAGGAGGACACCGTGCCATGCAGTATTTGCTTCGTCGAGAAGAAGGCCAAGGCCTAGTAGAGTATGGGCTGATCATCTTCTTGGTTGCGATTGTTGTCATAGCCATCTTGGTGCTACTTGGCCCACAGATCGGCAAAATCTTCAGCAACATCAGCACCCAGGTCTAGTAGTGATTCGGGTTCACAGACGCAGGGAGCCTTTTGTCGGGCTCCCTGCGTCTGTATTTAACGGGGGTTACCCAATTTCTTTTTTTGGGCAGGCAGCGCCGTGTGAGACCGTCATACCCAGTGTAATTATTTCTATCGACGCTGTTTACTGCTCCCACTAAATCACAGAAGGGGGCGCTGCGTTATGCGCATACAACAGTTGCATAACCTGGAAGATGGCCAGGGGCTGGTCGAATACGGATTAATTATCTTCCTGGTCGCAATATTGGTTATTGCTATTCTAGTCCTGATAGGGGGATCTATTGGCGGTGGTCTGTACAGCAACATAACTACCATTCTTAGGAGTTAGAATTGCGTTAATAACACTGTTTATAACCTTGCGCTGATGTAACGGAGGCAAACCTTGGGTCGCAAATCAGGCGGAAACATCTTAATGGCTTTTGGTGTAGTGCTTGCATTGACCGCTGGCGCGGTGGTGTTCTTCGTAGTACAGCTTAATGTCGCTAAATCCGCCGAGATACCCAAGCGTCCGGTTGTTGTAGTTGCCGGCCCGGCAGACCTTAGTGAGCGTGTAATTATAACCGCCGACAAGGTTGTGTTGCAACAGTGGCCTGAGGATATGATTCCTCCTACAGCGGCAAGCAAGGTAGAGGACGTGGTAGGCAAGTTTTCCAAAACGAAGCTCTTTGCCAAACAGGCTGTCTTGTCAAGCCAAATTGCCGGGTTCACGGGCGCGACTGACGGCCCGGCCAAGCCCGGGACAGGCGGCAGTTTGACCAGTTCAAAAGAGGCAGAGATAGCGTACACTATAGAAAAAGGAAAGGTTTTGGTGGCTGTGAGCTATCCCTCTGCAGTTCCGCTAATCCTGGCGGGCGCGGTGCATGCAGGCGATCGGGTAGATATCATAGTTAAGGCACCTGGGACGCTGAGCGACCAGATAGCCACAATATTTAGGAACATAGAAATCAAGGCAATTGGCTCCATCTCCACCGCCGCGTCCACAGACCCCAAGGCTCTGGCGGGCGGCACTTTAATCTTTGCCGTCACCCCACAAGACGCCCTAATCCTGACCCTGATAGAAACTCTAGACCCCAGGGTATTGCTAAGGGCCGCGGGAGATAACGAGGACCCGCCCGTTAACGTGGTCACTACCGAGTACATATACGGCAGATTTGGACTCCAACGTCCACCGGCGGAGAAACGATGATACCCACCGCAGAAGATACTTCGGGGCGCAGATAGTTTGGAGGGAGAGATAACATGTCATTATTGCGAAGATTAGAAGGAAATGGGCCCCCCCCAAGGTCAAGTACGTCGGTAACTGAGCAAGAGAAGAAAGAGGGAGAGAAGCCGGCTCTACAGCCTACTGCTACTTTGGTGGCGACTCCGCCCCCCTCTAAGGACAAGAGCAAAGAGCTCAAGCTCAAGGTACAGGAACGCCTGCTTAAAGAGATGAGCCCCCAGAGTGACGCGAAAGACTCCGAAAAGATCAAGGAGCGGATCCGGGAGATCCTCGATCAGATCCTGGAAGAGGGCGGGGTCTTAATGGGCAGGAGCGATAAGGAAAAGCAGTTAGAGGTGCTCATAGCTGACATAGTTGGTCTTGGACCTATCGAACCGCTTCTCTCAGACGAGTCCGTTTCAGAAGTGATGATAGTTGGTCCCGATAGGGTCTTCGTGGAGAGGCGCGGAAAACTCGTCCTCACCGGGATAAAGTTTGAAGATAACGACCACATTAAGCAGATCATAGAGCGTATCATAGCGCCCCTTGGTCGGCGCTGTGACGAGAGTTCTCCTTACGTAGACGCTCGTCTAAAGGATGGCTCCCGCGTGCACGCCATAATCCCCCCACTAGCCTTAGATGGACCTACCGTTACCATACGCAAGTTCTCATCCAAGCCATTGCAGGTAGAAGACCTCATAAAGTTCGGAAGCATGACGCCTGAAATAGGCGAGTTTCTAAGAGCATGTGTGATGGCAAGGCTTAATATCATTGTCTCCGGAGGAACCGGCAGCGGTAAGACCACACTGCTCAACGTTCTATCTTCCTTCATCCCTCCGGACGAGCGCATCATTACCTGCGAAGACGCCGCGGAGCTGCAGCTACAGCAGGAGCACTGGGTAAGGCTAGAAACTAGAAAGCCAAACATCGAAGGCAAAGGAGCGGTCACTATCAGGGACCTGGTCATTAACACCCTTCGAATGCGTCCCGACCGCGTGGTCATCGGTGAGTGCCGCGGAGGCGAGGCCCTCGACATGATCCAGGCAATGAACACCGGCCACGACGGCTCCCTAACCACGCTACACGCCAACACTCCAAGAGACGCATTAGGACGTTTGGAAGTTATGTCCATGATGTCCGGGATGGACATTCCCCTCAGCGCTTTGCGCAAGCAGATAGCGTCTGCCGTTCACTTGATGGTCCAACAGCAGCGTCTCCACGATGGCAGCCGCAAGATCACTTATATAACCGAGGTCCAGGGTATGGAGGGAGATGCTGTCATCCTTCAGGATATCTTTAAATTCGAGCAAGACTCGATAGACGCAGAAACCGGAAAAATCATCGGCGGCATGAGACCCACAGGACTAAGACCCAGCTTTATGAACAAGATTCACGAGGCTGGAATCGAGCTGTCTGCGGATATATTCACGAGGAAATAGCCCTTGATTTTCTCTCTCCTAACTGCTCTGCTAATTTTTGGCGGCGTACTCCTGATCTTTCTTGGGCTCTTGAAGACCCTCGAGCCTGAGACCGGTGTGGAGGACAGGCTTGACTCGGTGTTGGGCAGACGGCCTGAGACGGCTCAGATAGCGGCAAAAGGCGGCGAACGGGGCCAATCAAATATTGCTACCAGTCTCAGCAAGGCCTTTGCTAAAAGGACCTACGGTCAGAAGGTCTCAGATAGCATGGCCAGGGCCGATCTCAAACTCACTGTCGGCGAGTTTATGATGATAAAGCTCGGTACGACCGTCATGGGCGCGGCCGCCGGATTCCTGGCCGGCATAACAAACGCCCTTATTGTCGGGATGCCAATATTGTTCGTAATAGTATTTGCGTTCGTCGGCTATAAGGCGCCAAACTTCTATGTCGGCAGACGCGAGGCTGGACGACTTAACAAGTTCAATGACCAACTGCCCGATAGCGTGACACTTATGGCTAACGCCCTTCGCAGCGGTAACAGCGTTCTTCAGGCGATGGAGCTCGTCAGCAGAGAGGCCCAGCCGCCTACCAACGATGAGTTCCGACGGGTAGTAACCGAAACAAGTCTCGGCATTCCCGCCGAGGACGCTCTCAATAACCTGGTTAGACGGATGCCCAGCGGAGACTTGGACTTGTTGGTCACATCCATGGCTGTGCAGCGTGAAGTAGGCGGCAATTTGGCTCAGCTGTTAGAGTCTATCGGAGGTACAATTAGAGAACGAGTCAAGATGAAGGGTGAGATCAAGACGAAGACATCGCAGGTCATGGGATCAGCCTACATCATGACCGGCTTGCCAGTCATAATTGGTTTCGTTCTCTTCCTTTTGAATGGCGATTTCATGCGTCCTATGTTTAGCGGATGCTTCATCGTAATGCCTATTTGCGCAGCCATGTTGCTCTTCGGCGGCTTCATGGCTATGAAGAGCATAGTAGCAATAGAGGTCTAACAGCACAGGCTGGATCTATAGTACTAAGGAGGAGCAACGGGAATGGGCATAGCAGTTCTGGCAAGTCTTGGAGTAACCCTTGGAATACTCATATTCTTTGTCGGCTTGACTAGACCGCGCAAAGACGAAGCGTCAGCGCAAACCCGCGTAACAGCTTATGGCTCCGGCATAGCTACCCTGGAAGAGATCGAGATGCGAAAGCCATTTTCTGAGCGTGTGATAAAACCCATCACTGCAAAGCTGGTGGGCATGATGGCCCAGCGCACCCCACAGAACAGTATGGAAGTCATACGGCGCAAACTTGACCTGGCCGGAAATCCGAGCGGCATGACAGTGTCTGACTTCCTCGGACTGAGGTTGTTCGGCGCGCTTGCCGGATTTGGCGGCGTAACCCTTGTGACTTGGGTCCTTCTTGGCCCGCCATTCCCGGTAAAGCTGCTCGCTCCGTTCATAGCTGGATTTATGGGCTTCAATCTGCCAAACATGTGGCTGGGCGGTAAAATCAGCGCTCGTCAAAAAGAGGCTGTGCAGGCAATGCCGGATGCTCTGGACCTCCTCACGATTAGCGTAGAAGCCGGAATGGGCTTCGAGCAGGGACTCACCAAGGTAGCGGAAAAGTGGGAGAATTCCCTAACGCTGGAATTCAGGCGCATGCTGAGGGAACAGCAACTTGGCAAAAGCCGCAGGGAGTCATTGCGAGCTATGGCAGACCGCCTCGATGTGCCGGATGTGTCTGCCTTCGTTGCGGCCATAATCCAGGCAGACCAGTTGGGTGTTAGCATTTCCAGGATACTCCAGGTGCAGTCCGAGGATATGAGGACCAAGAGGCGACAGCGCATTGAGCAGCAGGTAGCGGTGGCCCCTCTAAAGATGACCTTCCCTATGGTGCTCTTCATGATGCCTGCTTTGTGGATCATTATCCTTGGCCCCATCGTGCCCTTGGTCTCTAAACTGATGAATAAATAGCCCTATGCCCAAAAAGGCCAAGAATATGCGCACCGGGCGCTGGGTTGCTGAGGATGTACAGATCGCCGGCAGTTTTTTTTCAAAGGGGAAAGGGCTGCTGGGCAGGAAGAGCATACCCGACGGATATGGCCTACTTATACGTCAGTGCAACAGCATTCACAGCTTCTTTATGGCCTTCCCCTTTGACGCCCTGTTCCTCGATAAACGCAATACCGTAATTCACATTATCCGCGCGATGCCGGCAAATAGGATAAGTCCCATCTTGCGCAGCGCGCATAGCGTTCTTGAACTTCGGGCCGGCAAACTTGATGAGACCATGACCGGGGTCGGGGATATCATCGAGTTTGTGGACACCTAAGAGAAATAACTTGTCACCGTCGCATTTCTCATTGACCATTATTAAGACCACTATCCTCGATCTTCTGTTTCCGTACCGCTGCGCACGGTGTGGGACCGAGGGACAGATGTTTTGCGAATCCTGTCTGTTGTCCCAGCGGAGACCCTCGCCGCCGTTGTGCCGAAGCTGCGGCATACCGATTGGGCTTGGAGAGTATTGCCGTCACTGCGCAAATGAATCTTATTCCTTTGACTCCGTCAGGTCCTGCTTCATCTACGAAGGGGCAGTCAGGGACGCAATCATGCAGTTCAAATATCGAGGTGTAACAGACTTCGCCCCGGTGCTGGGAACGGCGATGAACGATACCCTGACACAATGGAGCGTCAGAGCCGACCTAATAATGCCTGTCCCGCTTCATACCAGTAGATTTAGAGAGCGAGGCTATAATCAGGCCGCTCTGTTGGCTCAGGTAATCGCTCAACAGTCAGGCATAGACTTGGACGAGAGTACCCTGATAAGAGATGTCGCTACCCCTCCTCAAGCTAAGAGTAGGAATAGAGAAGAGCGACGTCTCCAGATGGAAAATACCTTTCAATGCGGGGATCCCGAAAGGGTAGTGAGCAAACGCGTGATACTGGTTGACGATGTGTGTACCACCGGCGCCACCCTGAACGCCTGCGCGAAAGCACTGAAGGGCGCCGGAGCGCGGACCGCTTGGGGACTTACTTTGGCCAGAGACCTTTAGGACATTCTATGCGAGGCCTAAAGCTGTAAACACTTCCTGAAACTGGTTGAGGTTCACCGGATTGTAGTACGGCATAGCGTGCATGACGGTCCCGTCATGGTCTATGACAAATACTGCCCTTCGGCTGCGCTTGCTCTCTGAATCGTATACACCGTATGCTTTAGCCACTGTCAGGTCCTCATCACTGGCCAGGGGAAAAGGAAGGTCCCCCTCTTTTTCACAAAATCCATGGTGTGACCCTATGCTGTCGGCGCTAACGCCCAGCACTATTGGGGTTACCCCGTTTTGACGGACAGTTTTGTTAGGAGGCAAAGGCGGGATTCCTTTCCGCCATTCTAGCACGTTCGTACTCTGCTGGAGACCTATACTCCAGTGAAGAGTGAAGCCGTCGTCGGTTGTAGAAGACCTCGATGAACTCGAAAATGGC
>SHYC01000083.1 GCA_009693005.1 Dehalococcoidia bacterium
ATGTTGGAGTTGTTGTTAATGGCTAACATGACGAATTCCTTGCGTAAAGACATGGTTGACACCTCTTGCCACGGCATGAGACCTTCTCCTTGCTGTTAGACTCATGCTTATTATATAGGTGTATACCATGTCCCCGAACACCCGTATACCATGTATCCGGTCCATACACTCCGGCACTGCAAGGGGGGAAGGGACTGGACTGCGCCTCTACGACTTTTCGCCGCCTTACTCACTCGTCGTGGGCTCTACCCCTACCGTCGTCCGATAGACCTCTCCCCCCTTGCGGGGGAGAATACAAGAGGGGGGTATTACCCTCCTTGCCCACCCCCATTTATGCCTTCAAGAACTCCCGATGAGAGAGAATAAGCTCCATAAGCGGGCGCATGCCCAGGTCGCGGCAGATGGCCGATGCCTGATCCAGCAAGGACATCGCTTTGGCGCGATCGGGGGAAGCGGGGCCGCCGGAAGCGCTGGCCCCCTTAAGAAGAGCGTCCGCGTGGTCGAAATATGTCCAGGCCAGCTCCGGCAGATAGCCGGCGCGGCGGCAAAAGGAAGCTGCGTCCTCGAAGTGGGCAACGGCGTCCTCGCCCCGGCCGAGGGTGTTCGTCAAAAGCCCCAGGGTCCGGTCTACGCATATATACCCGTCGGTAAGCATGGCGCCCCGCTGAGGCAGGATCAAGGTATAGAGCTCCCCCGCTTCGGCGACGTCACCCGTCTGAACCGCCATCAGGGCCAGCCCAACCCTAACGATCAGAGCGTCATGAGGGGTAGGGCTGTTTGACAGCACAACCTCTGCCGCCGCCCGAGCGAGGCCGAATCTCCCGGTATCTCCTGTGACGCGGGCGATTATAGGAATCGCTATAGCGGGCGAGACGTACTCATTAATAGCCTCGGGCTGGGTAACGCGCATCAACTCAAGCAGCCGCTCCAGGTAGGACGCTCCAGCTTCGAATTCCCCTAGCTGGGACTCTATCATGGCCCTTAACGCCAGCAATAGAGGGTGTGTTGCTCGCGCCTCAAGACCCCGGTCGCTGTGTTCCCGAGCGGCCTTCCAGTCCCCGGCAAGATGGCAGACAGTGACCATGTTACGGTAGGCGGTGCTGATGGCTCCGCGGTTCCGGGTCCGTTCGCTCACGGTAAGATTAAGAACAGCGTGTCGGCGTGCCTCATCCAAGCGTCATAAAGCAATAAGTGAGGCCCAGACCCAACTGCTACCAAACACCCTGCTGCTGCCAGCCAGATCTATAGCTCGTACGTCGGTCTCCAAGCTCTCCTCTACTCTGAGATGTTGCCCATTTAGCGCCGAGAAGCGTTGCAGAGTATCGGCCTCCAAGGCCACGTCCTTTTCGCGCTGGGCGATGGCTAAGGCCAGGCCCAGAGCCTTCGCGGCACCCTCATAGCCCCCTTGGGCAAAACTCAGGACCCAGCCGTATATTGAGAGAATTCGCCCGGCTTCGTGGGAATCGGCGGGCGCCAACTCCAACGCTCTTCCCAGAAACTCGGTCATACCAGGAATGCGCGCTACTGCGACAATCAGGCGGTATGCGGCAACGGCTAGAGCGTGGGATATATCGCCTGCGCCAGCGTACCAGTCAAAAGCTCGGACTTGATTTGCAAAGGCCTCCTCCATTTTCGGCCTATCGGTGGCCAAAGCGCCCTGGGCCTTCGCCAGCCCGAAAAGGAGCGCGGCCGCTTCAGCGTCCATGCCCGCCCGTGGTTCGACAAGCTCACCATGAGCGGATAAATCTCCCGTTCGCCCTGAGCCTGTCGAAGGGCCAGTACCGGTGATAGCTACATCCTTCGCTGCCAGAGCCCGCTGAAAGTGGGCGAGCGCCTCCTCCCAGGCGAAGGCGGCTATCGCCCGCTCTCCCGCCACCAGGGAGTAGTGGACCAGCTTCTCACTCCCCACCACCGACTCTGCTTCGGCGAAGTGGTAGGCCAACTCCGCGGCGTGGGCATCCGCGTCGGGGCCGTACATCGCCTCCAGCCGCTCGGCGATGCGGGCATGCAGGCGCACTCTTCTTGTGGTGGAGAGCTCCTCCGCCAGGGTCTGCTGGATGAGGGCGTGGCTGAACTGGTAGCGGCCCACGCTCCTGGGAAGCTCTTCGATCACGCGCGCCGCCAGGGCCTCCTCCAACACCTCCAGAAGCCGCTCTTCCGATAACCGTTGCTCGGCCCCCACCGATGGGTCCTCCACCAGAGACAGCAGCTGCCGCAGGTCGAACTCTCTTCCGATAACGGAGGCGATGCTCAGGGTCTGGTTGCACCGCTCGGAGAGATGGTCCAGCCGCCGGCCGATGACCTCCTTGACCCCCTCGGGAATACGGACCGCCCAGCTTTCAGCCAGACCCGGACGGGGCACAGCATTAGGACCGCGCCCGCTCAACTCTCCCTCCTGCACCAGCAGGCGCACCACCTCGGAGACAAAGAAGGGGTTGCCCTCAGTCTGGGTGAGCACCGCGTCTACAAGTCCGGCGGGAGGCTTAACGCCTGTGGCAAGCTCGATGAAGCGCTCCACGTCATCACGAGTGAGACCGCGCAGCAGGACCTTCTGGAACATGCGCTCCCGGGCCAGCTCGCCGAGGGTCTGCGCCAGAGGGTGCTGGCGCGACAGCTCCATATCCCGGTAGGTCCCCACCAGCAGGAGCCGCGCTCCGGCAAGCTCCCGCGCCACGAACTCCAGGAGCGCAAGAGACGGTTTATCGGCCCAGTGAAGGTCATCAAGGATAATAACTAAGGGTTGGCTCCGGGAGGCGCTCTTAAGGAAGGTGGCGATAGCATCGAATAGCCGGAAGCGGGCCTCATCCGCCCCTTCCGGTGGCGGAGACGGCCTGAGGCCGGGCAGCCGCTCCCGCACATCAGAGACGATCTCGGCTATGTCTCCGGCTCCGGAGCCCATCTCAGAGCTAAGTCGTTCCGGATCGCGCTCCCTCACATACGAGCGGATTGCCTGGACCCAGGGCCAGTACGGAGGCACTCCCTGGGCCTCGTAGCTGCGGCCCCAGAGCACCTGCGCGCCCCGCAGCCCGGCGTAGGTGGCAAGCTCCTGGGCAGTGCGGGTCTTGCCGATCCCCGGCTCACCCACCAGAGTCACCAGCCGGCCGCGTCCCGAAAGCGCGTCCTCTAGGGCCGCCTTCAGTTCATCCATCTCTTTTTGGCGGCCCACGAATACGCCGCCGGCCATGCTGTCCAAAGCGCATGAGTCATCATTTGCGGGATCCGCTTGGGGAGTCGTCAAGTCGATGGCCTCCAGCGCCTGCAAAACATCGGTGGCCGAGGCGGGACGACCGGCGGGGTCCTTCGAGAGGAGCCTCATTATCAGGGCCTCCAGGGGGCGAGGACAGAGGGGATTATGCCATGACGGGGCTACGGGCGGGGTGTTGATGTGCTGGCTGATGATCACGATGCTGTCGTCCCGATAAAGGGAGGCCTTCCGCAGATCATCTCATATAGCATGACGCCGAAGGAATAAAGGTCACTCCTGGGATCAGCCTCTCCGCCTCCACCCAAGGCCTGCTCCGGAGGCATGTATGCGACCGTGCCGATCATCATGCCGGCCTGCGTGAGCCGGGAGCGGTCTACTGACCTTGCCAGGCCAAAGTCGCCGATTTTGGCGACGCCCTCTGCCGTTAGCCAGATATTTCCGGGCTTGATATCTCTGTGTATTACTCCTTTAGAGTGGGCGAACGCCATGCCGTTGCACACCTGCTTGGCTATCTCGAGGACCCTTTCGATAGACAGCTTGTGGCCGTCGGCCTTCACAATTAGGCCCTCTACATCCCCGCCGGCCATGAATTGACAAATTATATACGGTTGGCCGTTTTCCTCTCCGATATCGTAAACGGTAACTATATAGGGATGGTTTCCCAATCTGCCCATGTTCTGCGCCTCACGCTTGATACGCTGGCGCCCCACGTCGTCCAGACCTTCGATCTTGATGAGAGCAAAGGCAACGGGCCTATCGAGAAGGGTGTCGTGGCACAGGTACACCCTCTTCTTGCCGCCTTCGCCAAGAAAGCGCTCCATCACGTAACGGCCGTTTACGAACGAGGTGGGCATTGCCGGCGCAGGCTTTGGAGGCGTGCCAGGCGGGGCCTCAGCGAGGGATGCAACAGGCGCAGAGACCTCCGGTACGAGAGGCGTTCGGCTTAAAGCCCGTTCGGAGGCCGCGAGGAGCGCCACTGCGTCGGCGTTCTCCCCATCGTGGTCGAGGACGGCCTGGGAGTGCTCACGCACCAGCGTCCAGTCCAGAGCAAGGCTCGCCTGCTCCGCGGCGTCAAGATGCTGGTCTATTTGCCGCTGGATCCGTTCGCTTGGCATTGCTCGCTTCCTCGCTTTCATCCCTGCACTAATGCAAAGTACGCCGACTTGGGGAGTACGAATCCCACACCGAAGGATGAAAATAAACGGGCGAAGTCCGTTCCTTGGGGCTCTCGAAACCTGTAGTGAGGTTCTCAACCCAAGAGCGGGCGGTGCCCCTTCGACGAGGCTCAGGACATGCTTCGAGAATCTCAGGCAACGCCGACCTCGTGTCTATCATCAAGGAACTCTCGGACCTACAGGGATCTTCAAACTTACCTATTTACGAAAGACCGACCTTCTATTAGAATTATGCCGCCCGTTATCGTTACTGCGACTAGGCCAGTCCCAGTGCGCTTAGTGCGTCTCTGCTGTGTGACTGAAGTTGGAGTCCATGCTCTAGGCTTGCTTTGTAGGCTCCTTGCAGCGAGCTCAGCAAGTCTGATGGCGGGCTGGTACCATCACTCTGGTGTGCGGCAAGATCAGCAAGTGAATTATAGGCCATGTCGACATGCCAGTAGAAGGACAGCAGCCATGCCAACTCCCGCTCGTTCGAAGGAACCGGGATGTCTGTTACAGCTATTAGCTCGTTCGTGACTTTGGTGTAGCGCAATATACCCGACTTGTCGCCTGCGTCTACCCCGTAAAATCTTTTACGACGCAGCTCCATCACCCGCGCCTCATACTCAGTCTCTCCATAGATAGCTCTCGGCAACCATTCTGTTCTTAGATCCACAATTTCGTCGCCCTGCTTGTTCACAACGGCCACCGCTATGTCTGTGCCCATAACACGGTCGTGCTCAAATTTCACCGCTCCACGCATCAGAGCCTCTTGCAACATCAACGTTAGCTCCCTGGTGATCTTCTTATATTGCGGGCCGCTGGCAGCTTCGTTGGTCTCGGCGCCGACGCCGCCGGTGTTGAACACGTAGTATTCGTGCCGCTGACCTGCCCGCTCCATCTCCTTCAAGATGCGGTATAGCTGATTCGCGTTCTCATCTTCCAGCCCGATTATAAACGGATCAGAGAAATATTCAACGTATGGCCTTCCTATCGCGCCGATGGCTGCTCCCATCTGCACCGCTTCACCGTACATTAAGACCCTGACGTACTGCTTAATACCCAGCCGTCTTAGAGGCGGGACGATGGTATTTTGGCGCATTACGGATTGCCAAAGTATCTTGTCCATGTGCTGCATCGGCACGTGGACGGAATCGGTCAACTGGCCTTTGGTGATAGCCTCTAACACAGGCTGTGCGCCCTTCCTCGCGATGAGTCGTGAGCGAGAGAGTATCATGCGCATGTTCCGCGTGGGGTTCTGCATAAAGTCAGGAGCCCCGTCCATAGGGTTGGTGACTACGTTCTCGAGAGTTTCCATTCTATTGGGCACCTCGCGGGTCCCTCGAAGGACATCGTAGGTGATGGGGTCGTCTTCCCTTGTCAGCCCAAACGGAACTGCATAAAAATTGCTTTCGGTGCCGTCGATTCCGTAAGGTATTTTAGGATGCGTTGCCCCGACAACCTCCGCCGTCGGCCGAAGGAGGACGATATCATCGTTCATAGGGTAGACTCCCTCGCTGGGGTCGGACATTATGCCCAGCCGTTTGGAGAGGTCGCTGTTGGCCGGCTCGATCATAATAGTCAGGGTGCTTTTCCCGTGCAAGGAGGGGCC
Organism: Dehalococcoidia bacterium; assembly: GCA_009693005.1. GTDB lineage: Bacteria > Chloroflexota > Dehalococcoidia > SHYD01 > SHYC01 > SHYC01. The sequence goes on from SHYC01000083.1 coordinate 5,972, forward strand.
GGTCGTGATGATTGCCATATTAATCAGATCACCGCTAACGGTCTTGACTCGCGCTGTACTGAGAGCAGCCTGCAGCGCCAGGCCATTATTCTGTCGAACAAGGAACATCGCGATCGACAACGGACCCATCTTGTGCTCGCCAACATAGTCGAACCCAAGATGAAGAGATAGCCCCTTGGTTGGGGCTTTGAGTACGAGCTGCGCCAGGCCGGCCTCCGTAAGACGTGTTTTAAGCGTCTCCGGCAGTCCTAGTTCTTTAAGCCAGTGAGGGAACGACACCTCCAGGATGTCCGGCTCAGTCGTCATCTCTCCTTCAGGCAGCTGGAAAGTCAACTGGCGCCACGTGTAAGGTATCTGGAGATATTTCGTGCCGAACAACAACTGGCGTGCATGAAAGGACCTATCAGGCACATCACATATCTGCCGGTCGGTTTGAATGATAGAGTCTCCCCTCGAGAAGGACTCTTGCATATATGCAGTCAGGTACGGAAGCACCTCCGAGAAAAGCTTCTGATTCGATTCACTGAAGGCAATGGCATCGCGGTTGGTCAAGAAACCATCGATAAAATATTGTGTAAGGTCGGGTCTACGTGCGATACCAAGCTGGCTGAAGAAGGCCACTCCGCCGGTATCCAGCTTAAACACCACGTCAGGGCCTGCTCTACGGGCTGCTCTTCCCTCGGCGTTGGCCTGCGCGGACTCAGCTTTGATCGCCTCATACTCTTGCTGGACCTTCCTCTGTTCATCTTTGGGAAGCTCCTGGAAGACATTCATCTTATTAATTAGCCACTCGTCGGATGGATTGAAGAATTCGGCGGAACGTGGTTGACCCTGCCTGGCAACCGCAACCAGATCATTTAGCGCAGCTTCGAACTTGCGGTCGACCAGCGGGCCCTTTAAGGACAAACCTGGTCCCGGGGCTTCCTTCCCTGACCGGTCTTCATTTGAAGTCACAAGAGGCCTCCTTGATTGAGCGGATGAAATAAGTGGGAAACTCGGCTAATCTCAGCCTCCGAACCAGCCATGCAAGCAGGCTCAATACTCGCAAAAAATCGGAATGTTGTCAAATGGCGGGGCCTCGGGGTGTTCCCGTCTGGGCCGCCAACCCTCGTCCTGATTCGCGGTTAGAACAGCATTAGTGTTACTTATGTCAACTGGTCGGCAGGTTAAGTAAGACCGAGCTATTTGAATACAACATTCTGTCGCGATATGATAGTGTCAAACAGAACTCGTATAGGAAAGGCCATGAAAGCAATTATTGTCGGCCATCTAGACCAACTTACCGACCTGTGCCGCTGCCTGCAGGTGCGGCGGCTAGATCTCTTCGGCTCCGCCGTTTCCGGTGGCTTCGACCCTGACACCAGTGACCTGGACTTCCTGGTAGAGTTCGAGCCGATGCCACCCATCCCCTACTCACAGGCGTATTACGCACCGCAACGGGGTCTTGAGGAGATGTTCCGCCGACCGGTGGATTTAGTCTCCGCGAAGAGCATCATCAACACATACTTTGCCCAGAGTGTTGCTGCCAGCAAGGAAACGGTATATGTCGCCCCCTGAATCGCGCAAGTACCTCTGGGACGCTGCGTGCTGCGGAACAAGTCTCGCATGTTACCACATCCAAGAGGCTTGAGGACTACCAGGATGAAATACTCCTGTGATCGGCCTTGGAGCGGCAGCTAGAGATCGTTGGTGAGGCACTTAGACAAATGGCCCGCCGCGATCCCGACACCGCCCTGCGGGTCCCTGATGTTCCCAGCATCGTGGCATTCCGGAACGTGCTTGCCCATGGCTATGATGGAATCGACGATGAGCTGGTATGGGCAATACTGGAAGGACAGCTTACGAGCCTGCTTACCACCCTGCAACGCCTGCTTGGCGAGGCCTGAGATGGCATACCGCTCACCGAGTTAGTCGTTGAGCCACCCGCTCTTGATTGGCTTGAAGCCCGAGCCTACTTCATACTGCTCGGCCCTGCAATAGCTCCCGAAGAGCCGGAGTCGGTACCGTCACGCCGCGGGAGACTGGGCTTCTCGTCGAGAAAAATGTGCATTGCATGAGCCCACCGGCGTGTGTCTACTGCCTGAGGGCTAAACGTCGAGCAGAGCGTTTCTTTGAGTTTATCGTTGCTAACTTTTGCGTCGTCACAAGCGAGAGCAACACGGCGCGCCCAAACATGATGGGTAGAGCCGTGTTAAAGGAGGTATCATGGGCATAGAAGCTGCGCGGTTGACCGCGGACGGACGAGACGTCTTCCCCCGATCGGGAGCGGACTGGACCGACTGGGTGAGCGCGGGCCGCACCAGAAACTTCGTGTTGGGCGATCCGCTCCTTGACTGGTTGGAGCTCTACGGGGCGGCGCACGGCTTCCTGAGGGATGAACAGTTGCCCGGCTATGACTCGAGGCTGGACTTCACCGAGTTCAACTTTCGACAGGGCGCATCCTTTGAGGCCGCGGTACTGGCCCACCTTAGAGGGCTGACACGCATCGAGTCTATCTCCAAGGGAGTGGAGGACAACCGCAGCTTCGCCAAGGCCGAGGAGACCTTTGAGGCGATGCGGCTAGGTGTTCCGGCGGTCTACCAGGGCGTGATGTTCGACGCGCAGGCGAGGGCCTACGGCGCACCGGACTTGCTCGTCCGTGCCGATGTGCTCCAGCGTTTGTTCCCTGCGGTGAATATCTCCGATCCCGATCGCCCGGCTGCAGACTT
>SHYC01000084.1 GCA_009693005.1 Dehalococcoidia bacterium
GCAACTCGCGGTGACAAGCAGGTGATGGCCAGGTGTGAAGAGGTCCTTACTCCATACGACGGCATCGTCGGCGTGAACGTCGGCGACCCGCTGTGGTCTATAACAGTCGGGCTGGTGCTGGGCACGATGGCAGGAGCGAACGGACGGTGTGATGAGGCCGTGGGCTATATCGAGCGGGCCGCCGCCTTCTGTCAGGAGAAGGGCTTGCCGGTGGAGCTAGCCCACTGCCGTTTGGCCCTTGCGGACGCTCTGATGCACCGCAATCCCGCCACCGGGCAACCGCTGGAATCTGCCGATAGCGAGCCCGCAGGACCACCGCCGGAGGGTCGCCCGCGGGCCATGCTCCTATACGACCAGGCCCTGACGGAGTACCAGCGCCTGGGCATGCCGCTGTATATGCAGGACGCTCTTTCCCGCAAGGAGATACTGAAGGCTTAGGTGGGCCAGGGCAGACCCACGTATCCCTTCCCCCCTTGCGGGGGGACTGTATCCGGTCCATACATTCTCCCCCGCAAGGGGGGAGAGGAGCATTACACAGGGGATTAAGGGAGAGGCCACGAAAAACGCTGGTCTGCCCATTGCATGAAAACGGGCCAGGCTGGTGTCTCTCCAGCCTGGCCCGTCAGCAGCTTAGACTAAAAAGCTATCTATTCTTGAAGACCGGCCTTCTCTTCTCTGCGAATGCCGCCGGCCCTTCCTTTGAGTCTTCCATGCCTCCCAGGTTGTACTCCAGGGCGCTGGCAAACGCCTGGGCCTGAGGTACAGTCATGTTGAAGCACTGATTGATGAGCTGGTTGAAGTTGCGGACCGAGCGCGGGGCCATGTTTAGTATGGTATTCGCCCAATCGATGGCCTCCTCCATCAGCCTTTCCTTTGGCACTACCTTGTTTACAAAGCCAATCTCGTAGGCACGCTGGGCGCTGATGCGGCGGTCGCCCATAATGCAGACCTCAAGAGCGTGGCCCATGCTCATCAGTCTGGACACATACGCCACAAAACCGGCGCCCTGGTTCCATCTGGCCTCGGCTATGTTCATCTCAGCGTGTTCCGCGGCGATGCGGAACGTGGTGTTCTGGGCGGTGGACCAGCCTCCGGCGATCGCGAAACCGTTTATGGCCGCTATGGTCGGTTTCCAGCAATTCAGTTTGTCCCCAATGGGCGTGACGGGTCTGGCGACTCTGGCGGGGCGATAGGCGCCAGCCCCGGCCGCTGCCTCCAGCTCGTTACGAATCTTCAGGTCCTGCCCAGCCGAGAAAGCCCGGTCGCCCGCCCCTGTTATAATGGCAACCCACTGCTCGTCAGTATCCGCAAACCTGGTCCACGCGTCCGCCCAGCGTGCGCCCATACCAGGGTCGCTGGAGTTCATCCGTTCGGGCCTATTTATGGTGATGATCGCTATTCTGCCGTTCTCAATTGTCTCATACAGCAACTCCTTATGAGGCCAGTCGGGTACTGGAGTCCTCACGACATCTTTTGGAAAATATGCTATAGGTGCTAAATCTGCCATCAAAAAACCTCCCCTAATATTCTCCCTGCGGAGTCTATCCTTTGCTTTGCTACGACGTTAGCCTGCGCTCCAGCCCTAATGTAGCGCGTACCGGAGGACACGTGATTAAGGCTGGTACACCTTAAACACCATTTATCTACTATCGCTGAACCCCCTCTCTGTTTAGATTCCACCGACTGCCTATCAAGTGCTAATAGCGTTGGCTGGTTCGATGATATATTATTTAAGACGGGCGGTAAGGTCAAGCCCCTTAATTATCTAATAATGATATTTTCAGTTGTCGGCGTCCTAAATTCTCTTTTTTGGGGGTATCCATGGTCAACGAAGACAGGGTGAAGAGTTACTTTATAGATCTGGTCCGTATTGACAGTGAGTCCCGCAGCGAGCGGGATATTGCCCTCAAGCTGAAAAGCGACCTGGAGTCCCTGGGGTGCGAGGTTAGGATAGACGACGCCGGTGAAAAGGTGCACGGCAACGTCGGTAACATAGTAGCAGTATTCCCCGGGACCCAGAAGTCGGCCCCCCCGATCCTGCTTTCGGCCCACATGGACACCGTGAGTCCGGGCAGGGGTGTAAAGCCAATAATCGACGGCACAATAGTTCGTACCGGCGGAGAGACTGTGTTAGGCGGTGACGATAAGTCCGGCCTCACAGCGATCATAGAGGTCCTTCGGGCTATCAGGGAGCAGGGCCTTTCGACTGGAGATGTCGAGATCGCGTTTACGATTTGCGAGGAGAAGGGACTCCTTGGCGCCAAGTATCTGGATGTATCACCGCTTAAATCCAAATACGGACTGGTACTGGACGCGACCGATGCCGGAACGCTATTTGTCAGAGGGCCGGCGGCAAACCACCTGGAATGGGCCGTGTACGGCCTGGAGGCCCACGCCGGCGTTGTGCCTGAAAATGGCATAAGCGCCATCCAGATAGTAAGCCAGGCTATAGCCGCAATGAGGCTTGGCAGGATAGACAAAGAGACTACGGCTAACATAGGGGTCATAAACGGAGGAGTGGCAACTAACATCATTCCGAACAAGGTTGTAATCCACGGCGAGGCCCGCAGCCACGACGAAGGCAAACTGGCCTCCCAGACCGACCACATGACGGCGTGTCTTGAGGATGCTGCCGCGCGCTTTACTCTAACTCTGGACGGCGCGACACACCGCGGACGGATCGAACCGCATATAGAGCGCGCCTATGATCGGATGGACGTGCCGGAGGACTCCGCGATAGTTAGGCTGATCAAAGAAGGCGCATCGAAAACTGGGATCAAGGTCACGCTGGGCAGTACCGGCGGCGGCTGCGACGCCAATGTCTTCAATGGCAAAGGTCTAATGATTGCCAACCTTGGTACAGGAATGCGAGACATCCATACCGTCAAGGAGTCCATAGACCTCAGAGATATCGCCACCACCGCCAGGCTCGTTCTAGAGGTGGTCCTTTTGAACTGCCGGCTGTGAGGGTTCATTCATTACGATCATAAAGTCGAGCAGGCACGTATGACGTCTTAGCTTGTACAGATTGCAGACATTTGTCACGGCATGTAAAGGAGAGGTCTCGGCGGCAAGACCTTGTGTATCCAGGGCACGAGGTCGCTGATTACCTCTTGGCTGATCTCGTGGCCCATCGGGTACTCTCGGTACTGCGGCTTGTACCCCTCGGCTTCAAGGAACTCGGTGGCCTGGCGCGCTCTTTCCGGGTTGTCTGATAGGCCATGAGAGATGAAGATTGGCTGGTCTCTTCGCGCAGGGAGCTTACTTCGTATCGCATCCAGATCACGAAGTCCGGAGCTCATCACGACCAGGCCGGCGAACAGGTTGGGCCTCGGGAGGCCGATCCGGTAGGTAAGGCCGCCTCCCTGAGAGAACCCGCCTAGAATTGTCTGCCCGGGCCGGACGCGGAAGCGTTCCATGACCTCCGCTATAAACACCTCCAGCAAGGGCTCGGATTCCGGTAACCCTTCGGGTCGCGGCTGGCTTTCGAAAAAAGTGGCCGGCAGCTCCCAGGCATATCCGACGGTGTCGGGAGCCGTCTGTATGTCTATAGGAGCGTTAGGGCAGGCATAGACGTAGCCATGGCGGTCTATGGCGGGACACAGGTTAACCAGGTCGCTCATGCTTGCGCCGAAACCGTGGAGCAGTATTATCAGCGGATAGTCCGTTTCCTGTTGGTACTCATCCGGATATACTGCTATATACCGCAGCGTCTTCCCCTGGGTCTGCATTCCTTCCATCACGGGTCTCCTTTTTGTAAACTCAACAAACGTCGGCTGTGGAATAAGTTTTCAAATCCAGTTTAAGTGCCGCTGATCACAGACACGCATAAGCTTTAGCCGCATACTGTCATAATAACATCATTATTGGGATATGGCGCTGGTCTCATGCTTGTAAGACTGCAGCGGCTTTTTGCTTGAGCCAACGCCGCCTTGGTGTATATACTGGATGCATAACGGCTTTTTATCCCGGGTCGCAGACTGCCGAGGATACACTCATAGGGCAGATATCCTTTGGCGGCAACTGTTCACTCTTGAGGGCAAATCCGCGCAGCGGCGTCGTGGCCGCGGGAAGTGCAGAAGGGCGGCAGCCCGTTTGCCATGGAGTCCGAGGGGTGTCCCCTCGGAAAACTAACCTCTCCCCCTTCCCAGGCCAGGAAGAGGGGGAAAGGGGGCGATGGTCGCGGGGCAAGGCGAAGTCGCCTCCGCGAGTTTGAACTGTTACCGTTGGCACGCGTCAATTGACAAATTATATAGTTAGAGTATATTTAAGCCACGCGTCAATACGAGAGAAAAGACAAATAAAGCTGCCTAAGAAATTGGCCCATTGGACAGGGTTAGATTACGGACCAGTCTAGTAAGGAGGCAATTGAAAGAGTGATGACTGACACTAAACCAGGTACTGTCGGCGAGCTGCGCGCTTCCGGATATAAGGTGAGAAGAGTAAAAGAGGAGATGCGCAAGAATCTCATCGAAAAGATGCGAAAGGGCGAGGAACTTTTTCCAGGGATAATAGGTTACGAGAATACCGTAATACCGCAGCTAGAGAATGCCGTACTCTCAGGACAAGATCTTATCCTTCTTGGAGAGAGAGGTCAGGCCAAAAGCCGACTTATACGCAGCCTGGCAAATCTCCTTGACGATGAAGTGCCTGCGATGGCAGGCTGCGAGATCAATGATAATCCGTATTCTCCTATTTGCAGGGCTTGTCAAGACAGAGTTGCCACCATGGGAGATGATGTGGAGATAACATGGATCGGGCGTGAGCGCCGCTACGGCGAAAAATTGGCGACTCCCGATATTACAATAGCTGATTTGATAGGAGAAGTAGACCCGATAAAAGTCGCCGAAGGACGGTATCTATCCGATGAGTTGACCATTCATTACGGTCTTATCCCACGTACTAACAGAGGTATATTCTGTATTAACGAGCTGCCCGATCTTGTAGAGCGAATTCAGGTGGGGCTTCTCAACATCCTGGAAGAACGAGACGTACAGATCCGGGGCTATTTGGTCCGCATGCCGCTGGACATTTTCGTTGTTGCCAGCGCCAATCCGGAGGACTATACCAACAGAGGCAGGATCATAACGCCTCTTAAAGATCGCTGTGGTTCCGAGATACGGACTCACTATCCAAAGACCAGTGAGACAGAGATAGCAATAATGGAGCAAGAGCGCTCCATATTCACTGATGAGGATATTAAACTTTCTGTCCCTGGTTATATGAAAGAGATAATAGCCGAGCTTACGGCACTGGCACGCCGCAGCCCCGACGTAAACCAAAGGTCGGGGGTCAGCGTCCGCGTGTCTATCACAAACTATGAGAACTTGGTTAGCAACTCGGTCCGGAGGTCGATAAAGCTGGGGGAAGAGTTCGCAGCCCCGCGCGTCAGCGACCTTCCATACATACTGGCGTCTACCGGGGGCAAGGTAGAGCTGGAGAGTATGGACGAGGGCAGGGAAGAGCAGATCATTGAAAAGCTCATACAGACCGCGGTGCTCAACATATTTAACAAGTACTTCAACGTCCAATACTTCGATGATCTGGTGGCCCAGTTTGAGCGCGGGGTATCCTTCGAAGTATCAGAGATGATGCGTATCGATGAGTATATGGAGATTGTAGGCAAGTCCGACAGTCTTGCTGAGGCGGTGCGTAAACTAAGTGCCGATGAGAACCCGGCTACGGTGACCTCTGCGGTAGAGTTTGTCCTTGAAGGACTGCACCTAAACCGAAAACTTAACAAGGACAAAGTGGCAGGTAAGTCTCAATATAGAGGCCACCATGCTTTCCTATAGGTACACTAAGTGGGATGCTTCCCAGGGGTCGTCCGGCCTCCATCACGACGAGCTGATGGAGGAACTGTCAGACCATCTTCTCTCACAGGGCGACCTTAACTCTGCTATGAGGACGATGATGCAGCGCGGACTCCATGGGAAGCCCATGGGTCTCCAGGAACTGTTGCAGAAGCTGAGGAGCCAGAGACAAGGCCTGCTGGAGAAGTACAACCTCGGCGGTCTTCTTGATGAGGTGAAAAAAGGGCTTCAAGATGTGGTGGACGCTGAGAAAGACGGCATCGAGAAGCGGGTCAACGAGGCCAGGGACCAGACCCTTCAAGGTCGAAAGAACAACGCATCAGGTGAAACTGAGGTTGACCTTTCCCTGGAAGAGGCCCAGAATCTGATGGACTATCTGGAGAAGATGGCCAGCGAGAAGAAGGAGTACCTGGATGCGCTTCCCTCTGACTTGGGTAAGAAGCTGAAAAGCCTTGGTGATTACGAGTTCATGGACCAGGGGGCCCAGGAGAAGTACCGGGAACTTGTAGAAAAGTTACAGGGCGAGGTCAGCCAAAGCATATTTGACCAGTTAAGAAATGCCCTGGAAGCTATGGGCCAAGGTGAGATGGACCAGTTGCGCGCTATGGTGCGGCGGATGAATCAGATGCTCAAGGAGAAGCTGAAGGGAATAGAGCCTGACTTCGATGCTTTCAAAGCAGAGTTCGAGGACATGCTGGAAGAGAACGGCCCCCAGAGCCTGGACGAGCTTCTCAATGGCGTCGGAGAGCGGGTGCAGATGATGCAAAGCCTCATGGAGAGCCTGTCCGCTCAGCAGAGAGGAACCCTGGGAGATATAATCGAGCAGATGATGCAGCAGATGGGGATGCGGGACGAGGTGGCAGAGATGGGCAAGTACCTGGAGGAGCTGCTGGACTGGGACCGGCCCAGGCGGTATCCGTTCAGAGGAGAGGAAAGCCTGAGCTTGAAGGAAGGCCTGAACGCCCTGGAAGACCTGGGCGCCATGGATAATCTGGAAAGACAGCTTCGGGCCGCCCAGTTCGGAGAAGGGATAGGCGAAGTAGACACAGAAAAAGTAAGAGACCTGTTGGGAGAAGAAGAGGCTAGCAGCGTAGAAGATCTTAAGGACATTGGTAAGCGGCTGGAAGAGGCGGGGTACCTGCGGAAGGAGGGAGGCAAATACGAGCTGACTCCAAGAGGCGCCAGGAAGATAGGGCAGAAGGCGTTAAAGGACATATTTGACAGGATAAAGAAAGACAGATATGGCGGGCACAGTCTGGAGAGGAATGGAGTAGGGCTGGAGGTAGTAGAGGACAACAAGATATATGAGTATGGAGACGCCTTCCTCCTGGATCTTGAGAAGACCGTGCTGAACGCCATAGAGAGATCAGGCCCCGGCATTCCGGTGAGGCTTGACCCGAAGGACTTCGAGGTACACCGAACAGAGCAGATGAGCCAGTGCTCCACAGTTCTAATGCTGGACCTAAGCTGGTCGATGGCGCGGCGCGGTAGCTTTTTTGCAGCGAAGAAGGTCGCACTTGCATTGCATAACCTGATCAGCACTCAGTTCCCCCGCGACAAACTCAGCATCATAGGCTTTTCTACTTACGCACGTGAACTTAAAGCAAGCCAGCTGCCGTATATTACCTGGGACCAGGCGGAACCTTACACCAATATGCAGCAGGGATTCATCGTGTCCCAGCGGCTGCTATCGAGGCAAAAGGGCGGTACGAAGCAGATAATTCTTATCTCTGATGGCGAGCCGACGGCCCACGTGGAGCGCGGCCAGATTTTTCTTGGCTACCCGCCCAGCCCCAGGACTATTCGGGAGACCCTTAAAGAGGTGCGACACTGCACCCGGCAGGGGATCATCATAAACACCTTCATGCTGGACCGCAGCTACTATCTGAAGGAGTTTGTGAACCAGATGACACGGATAAACCGCGGTAGGGCGTTTTACACCTCTCCCGACAAGCTTGGACAATATATCCTCGTAGACTACCTGTCCGGCAAGAACAAAAGGATCGCTTAGGTAAAAGGAGTCTAATAAATGAATTCTGATACGATGTTAGAGGAAGAGTTGGAGTATTTCGCAAGCCAGAAAATCGAATGGCTTAAATAGTACAAGGGGCAGTACGCCTTAGTAAAGGGTAGTCAGCTATTAGGCACTTACACCACCATGGAACAGGCTTTTACCGCGGGAGTTCGAGCATTGGGTAACCAACCAATGCTGATCAAACAGGAGACCGAGAAAGAAGAGGTATTGCACATCCCCGCGTTGGACACCGGGACGCTATATGCCCATCCGTAACTGAGGGTATCATCTAAGGTCCAAGTAATACTCTGAAGTAGAAATGTAAGCGCGATAATAAGTAATATTTTAATGGCGCTTTTCAATTTAACGACCGGTAGCTGTCTACGCCCTCAACAACCCCTTGTGCCTCAGCGCCCATTCCATTCGTCATGCTAAAGGAGCAAAGCGTCTGAAAAATCTCGATTCTCACGCACTCTGGCTCTAGCACGGCCGTGGAACGGATTCTTCGGTCGCCCCGGCGACCTCAAGAATGACGGGGAAATGACGTCGCTCGGCTATGCCTTCAATATTCCCTTGTGCCGCAGCGCCCGCTCCAGGGACGGCTGCATCTTCATCGCCTGGAACTCCGCGATGGCAAAGTCCAGGTGCCCTATGGCCTCCGTTCTTTCGTCTGGATAATGCTCCAGCAGCAGCTCCGCAAGCTGCAAGCGCGTAAGCGCGATCTCCGGTCGGAAGCGCACCCTGGCGCACACCTCCAGCGCCTGCTGGTAGTACGCCTTGGCCTTCGCTCGCTCCCCCAGGAGGGCCGCAGCCGCTCCCAAGTGCCGGG
>SHYC01000085.1 GCA_009693005.1 Dehalococcoidia bacterium
TAGGTTGGACTTCACTCTAAGCAGGGCGTTGACCATGGTGGCGTTGCCCACAGCCATGCCTATACGCCAGCCGGTCATGTTGTAGGTCTTGGAGAGAGAATGGAACTCTATCCCTACGTCTCTAGCGCCTTTGGCCTGTAGAAAGCTGGATGGCCGGTAGCCATCGAAGGCAACCTCGGTATAAGGAGCGTCATGACATACGGCTACGTCGTAGCGCTTTGCAAAATCCACCACTCTATCGAAAAAGTCCAGGTCCGCCACTGCTGCGGTCGGGTTATTGGGGTAGTTGATCCACATCACCTTGGCCCGCTGGGCTACATCAGGTGGGATGGCGTCGAGGTCTGGCAGGAAGCCCTTCTCCTCCTTCAGAGGCATGAAATAGCTCTCGCCGCCGGCAAACATTGTGCCCACGCTGTAAACGGGATAGCCGGGGTCAGGCACCAGCGCCACGTCGCCGGGGTCTATGAAGCACAGGGCGATATGCCCTATCCCCTCTTTGGAACCGATGAGAGGCAGCACCTCCTTATCAGGATCGAAGCTCAAGCCGAATCTCCGCTCGTACCAGTCCGCGACGGCCTTGCGCAATGCCGGCAAGCTGTCGCTTTCAGGATAGCGATGGTTTGCCGGCTCTCTGGCCGCCTCCACCAGGCGGTCGATAATATGCGGGAAGGTGGGCATATCAGGATCGCCGATAGCGAGGGATATTATGTCAACTCCCTGCGCCCGCTTCTCCGCAATTCGCTTGTTGATCTCATAAAATAAGTACGGTGGCAGCTTCTCAATCCGCTTGGCTAGATTCATATTATGGCTCCGAAAAGAAATTTTCTGATAATCGCAAAGGTTTCTACCTCAAGTTTGCGATAAGCTCCTCACGCGGTATGTTGTTCCAGATACTTACCTTGTGCAGTATGTCACTCAGGGTACCCTTGGCAATGCTGGAATGGTTGGGAACTGTAACGTTATGCGCACCCACTAGTGTAACCTTACGCAAACGTATGTGACTTCCTCGTTGGCGCATCACTGCGTAGCCTAGCGATAATAGCAGTCTTACGACTTCTTGGCCGCTAACTTGCAGTAGTCTTTGCGCTGCCAAGACTGATCTCAGAGAGAACAAGAATGTTTATCGGCTGCTCAGGTTCATCAAAGTGTAATGCTACAGCCTCTTTAATATTTGCAAACGCCTCATCTAACGTTGATCCCTGAGTAAAAATGTCTTCACCTATTCCTTTAGCACACCAAGTTTCACCGTCATGATAAAGTTCTATTTTTACTAACATAAGTGTTCCTCTTTTTATTACCCGCTGGTTAAAAGGTGACAGTGACTACTGGAGCATCGATAACCTCTATCCCCTCTTTTGGAATCTCCTCTCCCCCGCCTCTATCATGTCCTCAATATAAGCCTCAGCCGCATCCTGGACCGCCTTAAGCGCCTCTTCTCTTGTATATCCCCAGGCGGCGCAGCCCGGCAAGTCATCTATCCAGGAGCTCCAACGCTTGTCTTCTTCCTGCTGTAAGGATGCCTTGAAAATGTAGGTCTTCATAGTCACTTACCTTGCGTAGGAGATAAAGATACTTATAGGTTGCTCTGCTTCGTCATAGTGTACAATCAAAACCCTTTAGCCTAATTGACCGTCGATGATGCATGGCAATACTTCCTTACTCTCCCCACACTCCAGTAAACACGCGCTCTGCCGCGCCGGTCATATAGACCTCCCCTGCTCCGTCCCAGGACACCGTTAGCTGCCCGCCTGGCAATGTTATGTCAACTGTATCGTCCACCAGACTGTGGTCTCTGGCGACCACCATAGCGGCGCAGGCACCTGTACCACAGGCCAGGGTGGGGCCGGCGCCGCGCTCCCATATTCTTATCGCCATGCGGCTCCGGTCAAGGACATTGACTATTTCGAAGTTGATTCTTCTTGGAAAGATAGCCAAATTCTCAACTATTGGGCCTATACGGAAAAGGTCGAAGTCGTCCACCGGGGTGTCCAGGAAGCAGACGGCGTGCGGGTTGCCCATCGATACGCATGAGATATTTAGCTGTAGGCCGTCTACTAGAGTGGGATAGCCTACAACTTTGGCATCCACGGGCCCTTCCGGCAATTGTACAGGTATCTGTTTGGGAGTGAAGATCGGCTGTCCCATGCCCACTGTGACCATGGCTGGTACGCCCTTTTGTCGGTAGACCTTTAGACTGCGAAGCCCAGCCTGAGTCTCCACCATCAACTCGTCAGGCGGCTCCGGCAGCAAGCCTTCCTCCAGCACGTACCTGGCGAAGCAGCGGATGCCGTTGCCGCACATCTCTGCCTCAGAGCCGTCCGGATTGAAGATGCGCATTCGGAAGTGGCCCGCTTCCTGAGGCGGCAAGATCAATACTATTCCATCCGCGCCAACGCCGAAATGACGGTCGCACATTGTCATCGCTAGTCTAGGCCAATCATATTCGCGTACCCTCGCATCTATAAGGATGAAATCGTTACCGGTTCCGTGCATTTTTACAAATTTCATGAGGCGCTATCCCTATGCATTTTGATTAAGTCGCTGAAATAAGTAATCGTAAACTGCATCAATAATACCCTCTTTTGAGGCATCGAACCACTGTATTTTTGGATCGTTCAGGCTGAACCAGGTGTACTGCTGGCGGACGTAGCGGTGAGTCTGATGCTTGATCTTCTGTACCGCATCCTCAATGGAAGACTCCCCTCGCAGATACTCTCCGACTTGTTTGTAGCCGAGGCCGGACATGGACGGCAGGTCCCAACTGTATCCCATCTCCACCAGAGATTTGGTCTCCTCGAAGAGTCCGCTTTCGATCATGCGGTCTACCCGCTCGTCGATACGCCGGTACAGCTCGTGGCGCTCCATGGTTAGCCCTATAACCGTGATGTCCCATGGCGGTGGTTTGGCACGGGATTGCTGTGAGAAGGGAATACCTGTTAGACGCCATACCTCCAGCGCTCTGATCATTCTTCGGAGGTTGTGATGTCCGACGCTCTGGGCCGCGTGCGGGTCAACCGTGTTTAGTTCCTGCCAGACTGCATCATTGCCTTCTCTCGCCGCCAGGGCCTCCAGTTCGCTGCGAAACGCTGGGTCTGGGGCAACATTGGGAAGCGCTAACCCGCTTATTATGGCCTTTACGTATAATCCGCTGCCGCCGACCATGAGGGGGGTTTTACCATGCGATAGTATCGCTTGTACGGCCGCAGTAGCATCGTCACTGAATAACGCGACGTTGTATGGCTGATCCGGTTCTGCTACATCGATTATGTGATGGGGGATCGCCGCTCGCTCTTCAATGATTGGCTTAGCAGTGCCTATATCCATGTACCGATATACTTGCCGGCTGTCGGCGCTGACGATCTCTCCATTTAACCGCGAGGCCAGGCGGATGGAAGCGGCGGTCTTTCCAACCGCGGTGGGGCCGACAATGGCTATTAGCGGCGGACGGGTCTCCCCGTCACCGTGCTGCTGCTGAGCCTTTAACAATGCCGGCAAATGAGGCTGGGTTAAGGCTTGCGCCGCCGACCAGAGCGCCGTCTATATCGGGCTGTGAAATGTACTCTTTTATGTTGTCCGGAGTGACGCTGCCACCGTAAAGGATGCGTACCTGCTGCACGGCGTCGTTACCGAAGATGGAGGCGAGAACCCGGCGTATGCCGGCTACCGTATCCTGCGCCGTCTCGCCAGTGGCCGCTCTACCGGTGCCTATGGCCCATATCGGCTCATACGCTACTATAATAGCGCTATTCCAGGTCACATCGTTGAATGCGCCCCTCACCTGTGACGCTATGAAGGACTCGGTCTGGCCGCCCTCCCGTTGTTCCAGGTTTTCGCCTACACATACTATCGGCATCAGGTTATGCTCCAGGGCGGCCTTCACCTTCTGATTGACGGTCTCATCGGTCTCGCAGAAGTACTGGCGGCGCTCTGAGTGTCCGAGGGTCACGTACTGACAAATCTCGGCAACCATCATTGGCGATATCTCACCAGTGTAGGCCCCCTTCTCCATCTGGTGCATGTTCTGCGCTCCAAGCCTGACCGCGGAGCCGCGCAGAACATCGGATACGGCGGAGAGATATATGGATGGGGGGCAAACCACAACCTCTACCCCTGAGATAGCGTCTAATTGCTGCACAATTCCCTGCGCCAAAGGTACGGCCTCTTTTATGGACCCGTTCATTTTCCAGTTTCCAGCTATAAGAGGGGTTCGCGGCACGGCAGTCTCCTACAACACCAATTTATCTTCGGGATCAGTCTGTCATTTATTGGTACAATCCAGCTAAGCCCCATACTTGGCGAGCTTTAGAGCGTGGGCCATAGCTAAAGGCATCAGGTCCGTCGCCTGGAAGCGGCCCAAGGAGCCGTCCCTGAACGCTTTCTCAGAGAATTTACATACATCGTCCGGACGAAGCCACTTAGCCCGCATGGCCACGGGGACAGGGTGCCAGCTATGGGCGGCAAGGACCGCAGGGGTGGAGTGGTCTCCGGTAACTACAAGCACGTCCGGATTAAGCTCCATGAGACTGGGTATGAGGCTGTCAGCTTCCTCCAGGGCCTGGACCTTCGCCGGGAAGTCGCCATCTTCACCGGCTGCATCTGCCCGCTTAAAATGCAGGAAGAAGAAGTCGTGATTATCATATTGCTCTTTGAGAGTTATAACAGTGTCCTGAGCCGTTGCGCCGGTGGGCACGATCTCCATGCCAAGCAGCTTGGCAAGACCCCGATACATCGGGTAAATAGCTATAGCTCCAGGATGCAAGTTGTATACTTTTGGAAAAGCCGGTATCGGAGGCTGCTTGGAGAAGCCTCTAAGCATGATCATATTGGCGTGGTAGCGTTCTTCTAGTTTTTCTCTTGCCAGAGCTATGAACTTGTTGACCAGGTCTGCAGAGGACTGAGACTCCTCATCCATCGCCTGCGCCGGCCTGGGAGCGAGACCCTCATGCTGGGGATCGGTATCGGTAAGAGCATCGGAGAGGCCAGGCGCTCGAAATACCACTGCGAAGCGGTGTTCTCGGCCACCCCTGATCTCGAAGCTCGCGCCCGGCAGATCTATCGTCTTCAGGACCTCAACCAGTCTTGGATTCTCTTCTGTTTCGAGTCGGTCTCCCACACTTCTGCCGCCTCTGCGACTCAGAAGAACATTGTCGCTGTCTACAGTACAAAAATTGCCCCGCGCAGCCATGTCGCCGCCCCTTACTTCCATATCCAGCCCCAGGGCTTCCAAGATTCCTCGACCGATATCGAACTCCAAAGGGTCATAGCCAAAGAGGGCCAGGTGCCCGGGCCCACTGCCGGGAGTAATGCCGGGAGCTACATGCTGAATAAGTCCACAAACACTTTCAGCGGCCAGATGGTCCAGATTAGGAGTTCTAGCCATCTCAAGCTCGCTTAGTCCCTCAGGCCCGGGAAGGCCGCCAAGCCCATCAATGACAAAGAAGACTATCTTCGAAGGGGTTTGCACAGATAATTGCTGCATGAGTTTTAGGTTGGCCATAGTATATACACCTCGTTAGGTTATTCAGGCGGTTTCTACTTCACAAAGTGGGGATTATTTGCTCTATAAACTTTTTGGCTATAGAGTCTCCCTTATCCATAATTATTTGTCCATTCTTCAACTGCGTCACGAATTGCTCTTCGGATGCCACGTAGCCTATTTCGAGAAGGTCCGGTGAACTGGAATCATTCACGTATTTAAGTCGTTCATAGTGAAAAGGCGTACTTTCTTGCGCAACGTGCAAAGTTACCTTTGAATATTGTGCCAATTGGAAGCTTGGATGGCCGAAGAAAAATAAATAACGGGCTTCTTTGCGCCCTGGCCTCGCGAAATCAAGACGGAAGAACCAAGTCTGCTTTGCCGACTCACCCTTGCTCATACTGTAGAACTTCTCGATTTCTAATGTTCCGAAATCTTTGAACCAGACATTTACAAGCCCGCCGGCCGTTTGCCATGGCCGCTCGGCTGACGAGCGGTAGAATGCCTTTAGGAGGTCCATCGCGCTCTTCCAAACCTCATACTCATTCCGCGCGTTGATCTTCTCTTGCTGGGTCAAAGGAGCTAGGACAGATTGGGCCCATTCAATACTCTGACGTTGTTCGGAGGCCGCGCTCTCCCATTCTTCAAGGCTTTCATTAACCGACTCATAGATCAATCCTATAAATTGGGAAAGATCGCCTCCTTGGGTTTCCTCTAAAGCATCGTAGTACCTAAGGCGATCTTCACGGGTAATTATTGCTATAGGATATGAATATCTCATCAAAAGCAGATTCATTAAGATTCTGGCAGTTCTGCCATTTCCATCAATAAAGGGATGAATATAAACAAACCAAGCGTGGGCGGCAGCGGCTAGAATGATGGGATCCAACTGGACATTCGAAGGATGGAGAAGAGGCGTAGAAATGCTTTCGAGCCACGAACAAAATTCTTCCATGTGGGGCTCCACCTGTAGTGGATCTGGTGGACTGAAGGCCGAGCCACTAATCCGTACTGGCGCACGTCGATATCGCCCTGCATTGTCATTATCGAGCCCTTTTAGGATCAATGAATGAACTCGCCATATATCGTTTGCCGTAACCGGAATGTCAGTATATCGTGCTAGATCTTCTAAATAATCCAAGGCATGTGATAAGTTCTTTGCCTCAGCTTGATCTTTCATCGACTTTCCAGTTATCGTCAATCCCTGTTCCACAACTAGCCGAGTTTCCCCCATATCTAGACTGTTGCCTTCTATGGCGTTAGAGTTATAAATGTTTCTAATCCTAAAGAACTGACGAATGCGTACTAGTACATCCGGACCGAGTTTGCCTACCCCTCGCATATTCAGAACACGCTGGTTAAGTTTCTCTAACTCTGCGTCAAGTCTTGGATCGTACAAGTACATCGTTCTAGGTACTTGCTTATGTGCGACTGGCGCTGCGACCATCTGCTTCCTCCATAAAACCACACTATTTCTTCATAAGCGCTGCTACGCCCGGCAGTTCCTTACCCTCCAGGAACTCAAGGCTGGCTCCGCCGCCCGTAGAGACGTGGGTGAACTTGTCCTCTAAGCCCATCTCGGTGACCAGGGCCACGGTCTCACCCCCACCTACTATGGTCACCCCTGATATCTCCGAGATGACCGTGGCCAGCTCGATGCTGCCATTCGCGAAGGCAGGGATCTCGAAAATGCCCATGGGGCCATTCCAGATTATAGTTAGGCACGACCTCAATTGGCTTGCGAACTCTTCAACTGTATCCGGCCCGATATCTACTATGCTCCATCCGCTGGGGATGTCGTTCACAGGGACGGTACGTACATTGGCATCTTTGTCTATTTTGTCGGCTATCACAACATCCATCGGAAGCAGACGCTTGACCCCCTTTTCCCATGCCTTGTGCAGGAGCTCTTTGGCGTACTCTACCTGGTCTTCCTCTACCAGTGAACTGCCTATATCGTAGCCCTGAGCCTTGAGGAAGGTATTGGCCATTCCTCCGCCTATGACCAGGACCTCCACTTTGCTCATGAGGTTGTCAAGAACGGCGATCTTGCTGCTAATCTTGGCCCCTCCTATCACCGCTGCGAACGGGCGATTCGGACGCTCGAGCGCTGTGCCCATGACCGAAACCTCTTTGTCCATGAGGAACCCGGCAACCGCGGGCAGATATGCTGCAACCCCTGCTGTAGACGCGTGAGCCCGGTGAGCGGTACCAAAGGCGTCGTTGACGTATATATCAGCAAGAGAGGCCAGTTCCCTGGCGAATTCAGGGTCATTGGCCTCTTCCTCAGGGTGAAAGCGCAAGTTCTCCAATAGAACTATTTCACTCGCGCCCACTGCCCTTACCGCCTGGGCTACTCTGGCGCCGATGCAGTCTGGCAACTGCTTTACAGGTTGTCCTAGAAGGTCTGATAGCCTCTCAGCTATGGGCCCAAGGCGGAGTCTATCTACGACCATTCCATCTGGCCTGCCCAGGTGAGAGCAGAGGATGATCTTGGCGCCCTGTTCCTGTAGATATCTTATAGTTGGTATCGTAGCGCGCAGGCGGGTGTCGTCGGTAACAGCGCCGGTATCACGGTCCAGGGGCACGTTGTAATCAACGCGCATCAGGACTCGTTTGTCCCTTATGTCTATGTCCTTTACCGTGTTTACCCGCATCAAACTATATCCCCACCTTAATAGTTACGCTGGACAATAAACGAGCAAAGGGATTTAAGCTCATCCGCCGCTGGATTCGAAAGTGGAAGTGTATCCAGTCTTGCAATGGCCGCATCGAAATATTGTGCAGCCAGGTCTTCCGAGAACTCCCTCGCCGCGCTTTGGTTCAGCAACTTCATTATTATGTCAACATCGTCCGGGGTTATGGCGTTCTTGGAATATACGTTATTTAGTAATTCATTCTCAGACTCGCCTGAATGCTCCCAAAGATAAATGATGGGCAGACTCTTCTTCTTGTTGATAATGTCCTCTC
>SHYC01000086.1 GCA_009693005.1 Dehalococcoidia bacterium
CTACGGACGGTTTCATGTCCGACACGCAGTTGAAGGACGCGATGGGTGGCGTATTGCTGCATATTCCAACCGTCATGGGAGCAGTTGTCCCCACCTATAACATCCCTGAAATTCCCTCAACGGGGAAGGCGCTAAACTTTTCAGCCGAGACCCTCTCCGGTATCTTCCTCGGCACTATTACCAAGTGGAACGACCCTAAAATTGCCGCAGATAACCCCGGCGTAACGCTGCCCACCAAAGACATCGTCAGCGTGCATCGCGCAGACGGTTCCGGCACCACGTACATTTTCACGGACTACCTCAGCTCTGTGAGCGCCGATTGGAAGTCCAAGGTGGGCAACGGCAACTCAGTGAACTGGCCTAGCGGGCTCGGCGCCCCTGGTAATGCAGGCGTTGCCGGTGAAGTAAAGAACACCCCCTATTCCATCGGCTACGTAGAGCTCATCTACGCCATCCAGCAGAAGCTGGGCTACGGCAACGTCAAGAACAAAGCGGGCAAGTATGTCACTGCTAACCTGCAAGCAGTCTCGGATGCCGCCGCCAACTCCAAGGCGGCTCCTGCGGACCTGCGGGCTTCGATTGTGAACGCGGACGGTGACACGTCCTACCCAATCTCCGGCTTCACCTGGCAGCTGGTCTACACAAAGTTGACCGACAAGGCCAAGGCCACGGCACTCACCCGCCTGCTCTGGTGGGAAACCCACGACGGTCAGAAGTTCGCATCCGACCTTGGCTACGCTCCGCTCCCAGACCCCATTATTAAGATGGCGGAGGACTCCATAAAGTCCATCACCGTAGATGGCACAAAGGCCCTCCCCTACTAAGGGGTGGCACGGCAAAGTAGAAAGTAATGCACGCGATCCCCGATCCTCCAGCGCCAGCGCCACAACCGGTGGCACAGAGGCGTAGCGGAGAGAATGTTGGGGACCGCGTGTTCCGCTCCTCAACAATAGTTCTTGCTGCAGTCAATCCCCTGATCCTTGGCATGCTGGCCCTGCTGCTTTTTATTGATGGCTGGCCGGCGTTGCAGAAGGAGGGGTTAAGCTTCCTTGCGACTACTACCTGGGACCCGGTCTTCACTGAGTTTGGCACTGCTCATTTTATCTTCGGCACCATTGTTACATCGCTCATAGCCCTGGTGTTGGGTGCGCCGATAGCCGTCGGGGCGGCGCTGTTCCTGGCAGAGTATGCGCCGGACTGGCTCCGTGAACCGGTGTCCTACATCATAGAGATGCTCGCAGTTATCCCCAGCATTATCTATGGCCTGTGGGGCTTCTTTGTTCTTGCCCCCTTCATGCGCGCCACCGTCGAGCCCTTCCTTCGGGAGTACATTGGGCCTTTGCCTGTGATAGGCGCGCTTTTTTCCGGCCCCGCGGTGGGTAAAGACATGCTGACAGCCGGCGTCATCCTTGCCATCATGATCCTGCCGACGATTACTTCCATTGCTCGGGAGATTATCAAGGCTGTGCCCGATCAGCAGCGTGAGGGTATGGTCGCCCTGGGCGCGACGAAGTGGGAGATGATTACCGGCGCAGTGCTGCCCTATGCGCGAGCCGGCATTGTAGGCGGCGTTATGCTCGGCCTTGGTCGAGCCTTGGGTGAGACCATGGCCGTTACAATGGTCATAGGCAACAGTTCAGCTCAGATCACGCCGTCATTATTTAATCCCGGTTATACCATGGCCTCCGCCATCGCCAACCAGTTCCGTGAGGCCGACTCCGATATCTACTTTAGCGCCATTGTCGCGGTGGCGGTTGTGCTCCTGTTTGTCACGGCTATTGTCAACGGCCTGGCGCGCCTCCTGATATGGAAGATGGCCAGAGGTCCGGTGGGGTTGCGCATCTGATGGCGACGCAGGCAACGACGGTCGCTCCAAAGCTGTTCACCCGACAGTCGATACGCGGGCAGCAGAGGTCGCGTCAGCTGGTGGACAAGCTGATGACGGGTCTTATTACAACGTGTGCAGCCCTTGCCGTGGCTATGCTCCTGTTCATTCTGGTGTACGTGATCATCCGTGGCGCACCAGCTCTTAACTTCGCTTTCTTCACAGAACGGCCTCTGCCCATGGGCGAGGTAGGCGGGGGCGTTGCGCCGGCGATCATCGGTACGCTGTTGATCATGGGTGCGGCTGCACTGATGGGGGTACCCGTTGGCATCGGTACCGCCATCTACCTGGCCGAGTACGGGCGTGGACGTTTTGCGACCATCGTTCGGTTTGTCATCGATCTGATCGCAGGGGTCCCCTCGATTGTCGTCGGCGTCTTTGTCTGGGCGCTGCTGGTTAGGCAGGTGATCGGGCATTTCAGTGGCTTCGCCGGTTCGGTGGCACTCGCTATTATCATGATCCCCATTGTGACTAGGACCGTTGAAGAAGTGCTGCGGCTGGTGCCAGATATGTATCGTGAGGCGTCCCTAGCGCTTGGCGTGCCGCAATGGAAGACCATTATTGCGATTGTGCTGCCCACTGCAAAGTCGGGCGTGATTACCGGCGTGGTGCTCTCCATGGCGCGGGCCGGCGGCGAAACAGCGCCGTTGTTGCTAACGGCATTGGGGAACCAGTTCTTCAGCTTCGATCTATTTCAGCCTATGGCTGCACTCCCCGTACAAATTTACAACTACGCTGTTTCTCCGTACGACGATTGGCACACAAAGGCGTGGGGTGCGGCGCTGATACTCATAATGGTTGTTGGGTTGTTGAGCTTTATCACGCGCCAGGTGACGCGTGGTAGGGGGCTTGGTGGTCGGTGAGGAACGCGAGGTATACTAAGGCTAATATGATGGGAGAAGAGATTCGACCGATTATGGTGACAGTTCGAGAGTCTGAAGAAACGCTGGAAGCCCCTAGTGCTCCCGCAGTTACCGTGGAGCATCTCAATGCGTATTACGGGACATTCCGTGCGCTCAATGATGTGAGTTTGGAGATTCGTGCTAGGTCAGTGACGGCGGTCATTGGCCCGTCCGGCTGCGGTAAGAGCACGCTGGTCCGGTGTATCAACCGTATGCACGAAGTTGCACCGGGAGCTAGCGCGTCGGGCAGGGTGCTGGTGAGCGGAGAAGATATCTACGCACCGGATTCCGACCCTGTACAGGTGCGCCGGCACATTGGGATGGTGTTCCAGAAGCCCAATCCCTTCCCCATGATGTCCGTTTGGCAGAATGTTGTCGCCGGCCTGCGGCTGGAGGGTATTTCAGACAAGAAGCGGCTGGAAGAGGTGGCCGAGCGCAGCCTGCGTAAGGCGGCGCTCTGGGATGAAGTGAAGGATAAGCTGCATATGTCGGGAGCGGCGCTCTCCGGCGGACAGCAGCAGCGGTTGTGCATCGCGCGGGCCATTGCGATGGAGCCGGAAGTCCTGCTGATGGACGAACCGTGCTCCGCGCTTGACCCGGTGGCTACAATAAAGATTGAAGATCTAATCCGAGAGCTCAGGGAGAGCTTTACGATTATTATTGTGACGCATAATATGCAGCAGGCCGCACGGGTTTCTGATCGCACCGCGTTCATGCTGATGGATGAGGAGAGAGCCGGGCAGCTCATTGAGTACGGCTCCACCGCACAGATTTTCACCAATCCCCAGGACAAGCGAACTGAGGGCTACATCACGGGCCGGTTCGGCTAAGGAAAAAGGGGCGCGCTATGGCTACCGTCCGGACGTTGTTCGATGAAGAGTTGAGGGAGTTGCAACAGCAGCTCCTCCTCATGGGTACGCTGGTGGACAGCGCCATCGAAAAAGCGGTCGACTGTCTGAAACGCCTGGACGAGACGGGCGCTCGTGAAGTGATGGCAAACGATGTCGTCATTAACCAGAAGCGCCTCGAAATCGAAGATCGCGTCGTACAGATCATGGCGACTCAGCAGCCCATGGCCAGCGACCTGCGCCTCCTCATTGCGGTACTACGGATTGTGGTGGACCTGGAACGCATGGGTGACCACGCGGAGGGCATCGGCAAGATCGTACTGCTACACGGCCAGCAGCCACTGGTAAAACCCCTAATTGATATTCCCCGCATGTCCATTAAAGCCCGGGAGATGCTCCATGGCGCCTTGGAAGCCTTTTCGAGACGGGATGTTGATGCGTCCCTGCGTATCGCGATGGACGACGATGAAGTGGACGCGCTGCACGACCAAATATTTCACGAGCTACTGGTCTATATGCTGCGCGACCCCAGCACCATTGAGCGAGCATCGTACCTCATGTGGGCGTCCCACAACCTGGAGCGGATTGCTGATCGCGCTACCAACATCTGTGAGCAGACCATTTATCTGGTGACCGGCAAGATGGAAGAGATTAACATCTCCAAGTACTAATCCGTCCATTTAGTTCTAGGGTAAACGAAAGAAGCTTATCGAGGCAGCTTATGCAGGGGTCACCGAGCAGTCCCAATGATCTCCGCGATCTTCTCGCCATATTTGTCGACGCGGCCGGACGGCAAGAGCCTGTAACCCTCATCACTGTCATCAAGAGCCTCTCTGGCGCGCCACCGCCGGGCGCTAAGCTCGTCCTATGGATCGATGGCGGTATTGCCGGCGATAGCACTGGCTGGGACGCTCAGGTGCTCGCTGATGCCGCCGCCGCCCTCGCCCAGGGCCATTCGCAATCTTTCTATTACCCCAAGCCCGCCGTGCAGTCCCGCGAAGCTGAAGAAGCAGCTACCCTCCAGGTGTATGTGGAAGTGGCCTGTCCGCCTGCACTCCTGGTCGTAGGAGCCGGGCATATTGGCGCTTGTGTCGCGCGTTTAGGAAAGATGGTCGGCTTCCGTGTGAGCGTGCTGGACGACCGTCCTGACTTTGCAAACCGAGAGCGATTGCCGGAAGTGGACGAAATCCTGTGCGAGGACTTTGTCACGGCACTCCAGCGATTTCCCATCAACGATGGCACGTACATCGTGGTAGTAACCCGAGGCCATAAGCAGGATGAGTCGGCGCTCAGGCAGGTCATTGATTCGACGTCAGCTTACGTGGGCATGATCGGCAGCCGTCGCAGGGCGAGCGCGGTGCTGAAGCTGCTGCGAGATTCAGGCGTGGCCGAAGAGTCCTTAGCCCGGATACGCACTCCGATTGGGCTGGATATTCATGCCGAGACGCCCGAGGAGATAGCGGTCAGTATCATCGCAGAGCTGCTGATGGAGCGTCGTGGCGGCACGGGACTCCCGCTATCACAGATTGCTGGCGTTACTAAGCCGGACATGTAGTTCAACCTAGGTCATGAGAAAGGCAGCTCCTACGGGACTGCCTTTTTGATTAACGTGAAACACGCATGTTTCCAAAACACCAAACGCTGTCAAATTGTTACGCAATTTGCTTGCTATCCACAACATCTTGTATATATAATGTCCGCAATACTATTCCTAGGATAATTTGGTGGATCGGACTGAAATATTAGTGGTGTACGAGAGGATGGACTGGGTTTCCGTGGGGGTACTGGCATGCGCGTAACAAAGTTCCTTGGATCGGTCGCATCCCTCTACTGGGAATTGCGCCATGGCGGCGTGACTACCCCGCCCAACAGCTATATAATTCCGGCCGCCTATCCACTTGAAGCAAATACAATCTATTACTGGCGAGTCCGCCCACGAGTTCAGGGCGACGGTACTCCGGTCGCGTGGACCTCGCCTGCTGCGTTCAGGACTTCCTGACCTCCCTCCTCTCACCAGTCTAAAGGGGCTCGAAAGGGCCCCTTTAGACTATCCGGAGGAAATGACCTGCACTAAAGCTGGTCGATTCGCCTGCTTGTCCTTCGACACGGCTCTCTCCGAAGGCGAGTCGCCCCTGCCTACCGGACAGGCAGGTCTGGGAGAGGGAGGATGAGAAGATTGGAATGTAGCTTGAAAGCTGAGGATAAATCGGGAATTTAATAGCGTTTGGGGAGGGCGTTAACAGCGATGAGGAATAGGATGGCGCCAACTATCGAGAAGCCAATGCGTGTGGGGCTAAAGGGGCCGTCGGTACCCTGATGTGTGAGGGTCTCATAGAGGAGACCGCCGATAACCGAACCTACTAAGCCTATGCCGACGTTTTCCCAGAAGGTGTGCCGCTGGCTGGTAACGGCGCTCGCGATCATGCCAGTGAGCAGGCCTATGACGACCCAGGGCAGCAGAATGAGGATGGTGCCAATGATTGCGATGGTGACATAGAGCGAGACTATTGCGAGGAAAATCAGCAGTAGTAGTAAGAGCATAGCTTATTCAATATACACCCTGGATGAGGCTCGAAAAGGGGAGACATCTTCCGTCCCGGGATGGTGGTGCTGGACGACGTCTCACCCTGCCCCCTCAAGGGAGCCTTGCCTCAAAGTTCTCGAAATCCCGGTGTCGACCATCCCCCTACCCCTTCCTTGCGCAGGAAGGGGAGAAGATTGAAGCTAGGGGACACCCCTCTCCTTCGGCGACCAGGCCCTGACCCCGGCCCTTCGACACGGCTCAGGACGAGCGGCGGGGTTCTGCCCCTCGTGCACTCCCCCTTTGAGGCAAAGCCCACCAGGGGAGAGGGGAAGAAACGCTATATCTTTTCTTGAAGGCGCTTGGATGCTGAATAAGAAAGGGGTGCGCCATTCATGCACTCCCCATAAACGGCTGCTTGGGTTGTTGCTAGAAGCCCGCTTGGCCCATGTAGGAGGCGAGGTCTGCCACGCGGCAGGAATACCCCCACTCGTTGTCGTACCAGGCGATGACTTTCACCATGCGCTTCTCCAGGAGCAAGGTGCTCGGAGCATCGACGATAGCGCTGTGGGCGTCGCCCTTGAAGTCGACGCTGACCAGCTCTTCCTCGCAGACCTCCAGGATGCCGCGCAGACGGTCGCCGGCGGCAGCACGATACGCGTCATTCACTGCATCGATGTCGGCATCCTTATCGATTTCAGCAACAAAGTCGACAACGGAAACAGCGGGCGTTGGCACACGGAAGGCCATGCCGTGGATCTTCCCGACAAGCTCCGGGAGCACCAGCGTGACCGCCCGAGCGGCGCCCGTGGTCGTTGGGATGATGCTGAGGGCGGCTGATCGGGCGCGGCGCAGGTCCTCGTGGGCTTGGTCCAGAATGCGCTGGTCGTTGGTGTAGGAGTGGATAGTGGACATGAGGCCGCGGCGCACGCCGAAGGACTCGTGGAGCACCTTCACCACCGGCGCAATGCAGTTGGTGGTGCAGGACGCATTGGAGACGACTGTATGCTTCTTGGGGTCATAGCTGCGCTCGTTGACGCCGATGACGAGGGTGATGTCCTCGTTCTTGGCAGGTGCGGAGATAATCACCTTTTTGGCGCCGCCTTCCAGATGTCCGGCTGCCTGCTTAGCGTCGGTGAAGATACCCGTTGACTCTATGACGATGTCCGCGCCCACTTCTCGCCAGGGAATCTGTGCAGGGTCGCGCACTGCGAAGACTTTCACCGCCTTACCGTCGATGATGATGCTGTCGCCTTCTGCTTCCACTTTGCCCGGGTACGCGCCGTAGCTGGAGTCATGCTTGAACAAATGGGCGTTTGTGCGAGTGTTAGTCAGGTCGTTAACTGCCACGACTTCGATATCGCTTGCGTGATTCTCGAGCGCTGCTCGCAGCACCTGACGACCGATACGGCCGAAACCGTTAATACCAATTCTAATGCTCATTGCTCCTCCTCAAGTTGACAAACGAAAAAGCCAACTCCACCTAGGAAGCTGGCTTTTGCTCCTGCCATGTGCATAGCTCGACGCTTAACGCTAGTTGTTATCATTCTTAGCTCGGACGAGTCAGGAGTAGTATATACCGCCCGCGGCAGGGGTCAAGGAGTGTTGGTGGGTATAAAGCGTGCCGTTTTCCTCTCAATTACTTCTTCAGCAATGCGTTTGGCAAAGTCCGGTGGCACGAGCTTGTTGGGGAGCGGCGAAAGGAGGCGGTTAAGCAGCGTGATAGCGATGTAGTTGCGCGCAAGCGCCCACGCCTCTGTGCCGCGCCGAGTGTCCATCTCCGTTCGTTGGAAGATCAGGTGGTATAGCAATCTGCCGCGGCCGTCGTCCTCCTCACGAACGTCGTCAGCATAGTTGCCATAGGAGGATTTTGCCAGATACACTCCCTTGAGTTTCGCGGGAGGCGTAAAAGGTACATTGACGTTGTACAGGATGCCTGAGGGAATTGATTGCTCAAAGATCATTCTTCCGACTGCTACCGCGGTCTTAGCGCCGATCTCAAAGAGCCCACCGCCGCGGTAAGGCGTCTGATACGCCGCCGACACTGCGATCGCCGGGAGACCCCGCATGCGTGCGTGCAGCGCCGCGCCCACCGTGCCCGAAAGGAGCAGCTCCGTTCCAATATTGTGGCCGTGATTTACGCCAGACACCACAAGGTCGACGGGCGTGTCCTTCATGATGTGGGATAGGCCCAGGATTACAGCGTCGCCGGGTGTGCCCTCGACGCTGTAGGTTTCGACGCCCTCCATGCTGAAGGTGAGGCGATGC
>SHYC01000087.1 GCA_009693005.1 Dehalococcoidia bacterium
CGAGTTCATCGAGGTCTTCTACAACCGACGACGGCTTCACTCTTCACTGGAGTATAGGTCTCCAGCAGAGTACGAACGTGTTAGAATGGCGGAAGGGAATCCCGCCTTTGCCTCCTAACAAAACTGTCCGTCGAAACGGGGTAACCCCAGAATGGAGGTAGGCTCTGTTAGGGAAAGAATAATTATCGCTTTGTTGAGGCATAAGTTTGGTGTAGAAAACGTTGGTATTGACTTAGGAATAACTGAACCAGAAATTGACGCGACACTTTTCGGCGAGCCAGTATCTATAAAGACCATAACCAGTACAAGCAAAACTGGAATGAGCGGCGTGAAAGCCGTACGGACAGTCGATCCTCAAAGTGCTAAAGCATTTGTTGATAAATATCATCCACTGGCTGACATCTTGCTTGTTCAAATAAAGTGGGGAGTTGACGAGAATAAGATTTTAGATGGTGCAAGCCCTGGAGGTATCTTCCTGATTCCCCGGAATGTTCAGGAGCAAACCATAAGTAGTCTGGGTAAGTCGGTGTATTTCAATTTGCCCAAACCTGGGACCAACCCAAGAGGAGTTGAGTTTAGCGGCCAGGCTTTAACTAGGCTAACCGCACATAAGGATACTCGGTCCATTAAAATCCTATGGAGGCGATCCCAACCCCAATTCGCTCCTTATAAGGTATGGCTTGACCACTGGAATGAAGAAGATAATGGCTAAAGATAGAAAAGCACGGGGCAGAAGAAGAAACGGCACACAAACCAGCGCTTTCGGATCACCTGGGCGTTTTGGGCATGACTCAACGAAGTTTTATCAGACTAGGCTATACGATGGACTCGATGTAAACCAGCCCGTTGAATATCTAGAGAACGAAGTCCCATCCCATGTTTTGGACACAGTCTTTTGTAAGTCTTCAGAGCTCATGGACGAGGTCCCCGATAACTCTATACATTTGATGGTCACCTCGCCTCCCTACAACGTTACCAAAGAGTATGATGAAGATCTGAGCTTGGAAGACTATAGGAACCTACTAAAGCGAGTATTCGCTGAAACTTATAAGAAGCTGGTCACCGGGGGCCGGGCCTGCATCAACATAGCCAATCTTGGCAGACGGCCCTACATCCCTCTGCACAGTTACATCATCGCGGATATGCAAGAGATCGGCTATCTGATGAGAGGGGAGATAATATGGGACAAGGGGGCCAGCGCGAGCTCATCCACTGCCTGGGGCAGCTGGCGGTCTGCCCTGAACCCGGTGCTAAGGGATGTCCATGAGTACATCTTGGTCTTTTCCAAAGAGTCTTTTGGCCGGAAAAAGAAAGCGGACAATGTCAGCACGATAACTAGAGACCAGTTTTTGGAATACACCAAGAGCGTTTGGAACTTCCCTGCGGAGTCGGCCCGACGGGTAGGACATCCGGCGCCATTCCCCGTGGAACTGCCCCACCGCTTGGCGCAGTTGTACACCTTGCAGGATGAGGTAGTCCTGGACCCCTTCGTGGGAAGCGGCTCCACCTGTCTCGCAGCGATCAAAGCCGGCAGGCGCTATATTGGCTATGATACCAACGCTGAATATGTGTCCCTGGCGGAAAAAAGGATAAACGCGTACCGAGTGGAGCAAGCGGCTGCCATAGCTAAGAAGAAAATGAACTTGTTGGACTAAGGAGCATTTATAAGATGGGTACCTTCAGATGGATAACCGCGGGCGAGTCCCACGGGCCGGGGCTAACCGCCGTAGTTGAGGGGATACCGGCTGGACTTTACATAACAGAAGAATATATCGGAATAGACATGGCGCGACGCCAGAAGGGCTACGGCCGGGGCGGCCGTATGCTCATCGAGAAGGACTGGGCCATAATTCGATCGGGCGTGCGGCACGGCTATACCATGGGAAGCCCGATATCTCTGCTTGTAGACAACCGTGACTGGGCCAATTGGACAGAGCCGATGAGCATCGCCCCTATAGAAAAGGTCATTGACCCGGTAACGCGACTAAGGCCGGGGCATGCCGATATTCCGGGGACTATGAAGTTCAACCAGGGGGATGTGCGCCCCATTCTGGAACGTTCCAGCGCCAGAGAGTTTGCGGCCAGAGTTGCGGCAGGTGCGCTTGCCCGGCGGTTTCTTGAAGAATTTGGCGTAGAGATACATTCCCACGTTACCTGCATCGGTGGAGTCCATGCTAAGGCGAGCTCTCCGGTGGACTGGAATACAGCTGAAAATTACATGACGACACACAGGGCATGCGGCGGCTCCGGATGCGACACATGCGGCGGAGAGGGCAAAGTGTTCGCCGTACGCTGCGCAGACCGGGAGGCCAGCGAGAAGATGGTGGACGCCATAGAAGCGGCCCGGGCTGCCGGAGACACCGTTGGCGGTATCGTTGAGGTCATTGCTACAGGAGTGCCCATGGGCCTCGGCACGCATATTCAGTGGGACCGAAAGCTCAGCACCAAAATAATGGCGGCGATAGGAAGCTTGAACGCGGTAAAAGGCGTAGAGATAGGCACCGGATTTGAGCACGGTGACATGCGCGGCTCGATCACTCATGACGTTGTGCTGCCGATGTCGGAGTGGAGAGAAGAGCCAAGCCCCTTCGGCCCCTGGAAGCGTCCCTGGCAGCGCCGCACCAACAACGCAGGCGGCATCGAAGGCGGCATGACCAATGGTGAGCCCATTGTAGTAAAGGCCGTGGTCAAGCCGATAGCCACTATGATAAACCCGCTGCCGTCAGTGGACCTCCACACCGGGGAGGTGGTGCAGGCGCACTACGAGCGCAGCGATATAACCTTCGTTCCGACGGTCGGAGTCGTGGCGGAGTCGATGCTTGCCTTGATACTCACAGAAGCTGCCCTGGAGAAATTTGGCGGCGACCACATGGCTGAGACGCTCCGCAATCTCAAGGGATATCTGGACACTCTGGGGCCGAGAGGAGTGTAAGAACTCACGGCTCCCTATTCTGAGAGGCAATAAATGAGGTCTACATTTATGTTTACCGGTCGCTTTCTACCAGCGGAACGGTGCGACAATCTAAATACCTGGCCGCCGCTGAAACTTGACGACGGGATAGACTGCATAATAGTAAAAGACGGTATTATAGCGTATTCCTTTGGAGACTCCGCCGATTCCGACAAACTGCGTGAACATGTAAAGGAGATTCTATATCGGCTGCTTGACGGTTATGCTCTCATTAGCCGCGAATACCTGGTAGTTAGTTGGGATAATTGGATAGAAATTGAAGGTGTAGCGTCTAAGAGTAATCCACCGGGCCTGAGTGATAAGCTCCCCAAAAGAACACCAGGTCCTCTGGGACATCCTGATAGCCTGTCCTTTTATACAGCGTCCCGGCTTTTGCCTTATATGGAAACGTATCCGCGACTTAGACTCGCCTTACGGGACTGGCGCATAGCTTTGGGTGAGAATGAAGAAGATTACGCTTCGTATTGTTGCCGGGCCCTTGAGTCCATCAGATTGCATTTCCAGGCCTCCGACTCAGAAACAGACAGCAATTTGGCGTGGGCGAAAATGCACGTGATCCTGGGGACTTCTCCGCGGGACTTTGCACAAGTACGTGAATATGCCCGCAGCTTTATACACTATGGTCCAGGGCCCAAGATACTTGGTCCCAAAAATGAATATATGGCGCTTCTTAGCGATACTATGTATAAGTTTCTAAGTTTTCTCGGAATATCTACCGATCCATTTCCTGAAGATATCATGCTTCAACTACGCGATGCTTCTCGCTCCCGCCCTGAGCTGTCTCCAGGTGAAGTGTATGTTGTCGTGATGAAGAAGATATGGGATGCGCATCTCAAAAAAACGTGATGAGTAACATCCTTCTGGAGCCGACATTGTTAATCGAGTATTACCGCGGTGACCCAAGTGCTATGGTAAGAGGCCATCTCATGGCTGCAACCGCAGCAGAAGGTGGTAAGCTTGTCCGTACGGGCAACATTTGAGGCTCCCAAAGGCTGGCCGTACCAATCTTAACCAGTTGAAAAGCGTCAAAGTATGGTATATACCTAGTACGTTACATAAAATTATTAGAAGCGGAGGTAACAATGACAACACAGGGAGCCGTCTCCTGCCCTTATTGTGGGCAGTCCAATTCCAAAGCGGGTGGGCAGTCCTGCGCCCATCTTATAGCCCGCACGTCTGAGCCTGTATGGGAGGACGAAGTGATAAAGGGGTACGATGACTCTTATGCTTATTGGCCGGATGATCAATGGCTGATAAGAAGACAGTTCCTCAGGTCACAGTGTAAGGAAATTGATGGACTTATCTTCTCCCAGCGCGCCGCCGACAGCATTAAGGAGAGGATCCTAAAATTCAGAAGAGAGATGTATGATTAGGAACAACATTATTCTTGTCGGTTTCTCTTATACCGGCAAGAGTTCTGTGGGCGCGTTGGTTGCTCAGCGTTTAGGCTGGCGTTTTACGGATATTGACCGTCGCGTCGAAGGCATCTCAGGAAAGACTGTGCCGGAGATATTCGCCGGGCCGGGAGGCGAGGACCAATTTCGCGCATTGGAGCGACAGGCCCTCGCTTTGGCTTGCGCGGTAGGTGAGAGCGTGATAGCCGCCGGAGGTGGGGCTGTGCTTGAGGGCGGCAACCGGATGGTTATGTCCGGCAGCGGAATAGTTGTTCTCTTGGAAGCTAAGACCCTGACTATCTACCAACGCATTCTTAATGATACGACGATGGAAAAACGCCCTTTGTTGGAAGGAGACGATCCTTTAGCCAATATCAAGAGGCTGAAGGGAATGCGGCAGCCTATCTATTCCGAAGTGGCGGACTGGACCGTTCATACGGATAATCTGACTATTGATGAGATAGCCGATGAGGTGGTAAGGGCCTGGGGCCGCCTTGGATACAGCCTGAAAAGAGAGGTCGACCAGGACATAGAATCCTTGACGCAAGAGGATGCAGGCCCTCATAGTGCTGCGCGTCTCAGAGTGAGCGGCGGCGCAGCGGCAGTGGTAGCATCTCAAAGCGGCGCCTGCCCAATCTTCGTGTTGCAGAACGGTATCGCGCAGCTTGGACGGAGGATGAAGGCCAACGGCCTTTCTGGAACGGTTTACCTCGTAACGGATGACATCGTCCATTCTCTCTACGGGCACGAGGTGGCAGAGTCCCTCGCGGATGACGGTTTTGACGTAAAGACCTACGCTATAGACCATGGCGAGGCCAGCAAGAACCTTGGCACTGCCGCAAAGGTCTACGAATGGATGGCCGGACACAGAGCCGAGAGAAACAGCGTCGTAGTTGCCTTTGGCGGGGGCGTCGTTGGAGACCTGGCCGGATTTGTAGCCGCGTCCTATGCTCGGGGCGTTCCCTTTGTCCAGGTCCCGACAACTCTTCTGGCTATGGTGGACGCCAGCATTGGCGGCAAGGTCGCTGTGAACCTGCCGCAGGGCAAGAACATGGTAGGAGCTTTTTACCAGCCCAGACTCGTTGTTGCGGATGTCAACTCTTTAAGGACCCTGCCTAAGAGGGTACTGACCGAGGGATGGGCTGAGGTGATCAAGCATGCCCTGATACTCGATGCCGAGCTATTAGGCCTGATGGAGGAAAGGGCTGATGCTCTTCTGTCCATTGAGCCTAAAACAACTGCTAGTTTAATTGGTCGGAGCGCTGCCATAAAAGCCGCTGTGGTGAGCCAGGACGAGCGCGAGAAGGGGATCCGCACTCTGTTGAATTACGGCCATACGGTTGGTCATGCCTTGGAGGCCGTAACGGGCTACGAAGGATATCTTCACGGTGAGGCGGTATCGATTGGGATGATGGCTGCGGCCCATATCAGCAAAGGCATGGGCCTGATAGATAAGAGCGTAGTTGACCGGCAGCGAACCATGCTCGAGAAGTTTGGGCTGCCCATCAAGGCGTCAAGGATCGGGATCGATGAAGTCATGAATGCCATGAGCCTGGACAAGAAGGTCCGTGATAAGAGCATAAGGTGGGTGCTGTTAGAAGAGATCGGCCGCGCGGTCATTCGAGACGATGTGCCAGCCTCCCTTGTAACCGCGGTACTGCGAGAGATATTTAGCTAACGAATAGTTGTTTTTTGGACTGGAGCAGGAAATTGAGCCAGGGTTGGCGAGATAGCAGAGACTTCGAGCCTGAATACGACCCATCTTTTCCCCTGGACACTCCTCCGGAATGTATCTCATGCGGAGCGTTATTGTCCCCAGACAGCAGGGTGTGTGATTTCTGTGGCTCTGCGGTGTCTGCCGACCAGATCGTAGTCGGTGACGAAAAGCGTAACCTCAAACCGTGGTTTGCCGCCGGGATACTTGAGACACCAAGGACAAGCCTGGTGCGACGCGCGGCGGCGACCCTGTTGGACCTGGGAGTAATTACCCTAGCCATCAGCTTCATTGCCGGCTCAATACCGTTGTTGGGCGGACTAGCATTCGCGATGCTGTGCCTTGTTATCGTCGGCGCTTATTATCTATTTCCGTACTCTTCCGGCGGCCAGACGATGGGAAAGAAATGGCTGCATATCCGCGTAGTTGCAGTGGATGGCTCTCCATTGAACTGGACGCGCGCCGTACTGCGTTTCATAGGATACATGGGCGGCGCTATGCCGCTGATGCTAGGATATCTTTGGGCTCTTTGGGATAAAGACGGGCAGGCGTGGCACGACAAGTTCGCGGGCACGATAGTAATACCGGAGGACTATGAGTTCTCCCCTAAAATTGATGGTGCTGAGGTAAGTGCGCAGCGGATAAAGTGGGCAGCGATTATTACGGTCGCGGCAGCTATCACGGTATTTGTCGTTTTAAGCCTATTATCCTCCGAGTAATGATACGTGAACAGTCTATCATCTCCCAACGCCTCGCATGGCAGCGTTTCAGGCAGCACAATGACTATTGAATTTACTATCGACCGTCGTATAAACGGTACGCAGGTCCGCACCGGGGTGCTTCGCACGCCTCATGGAGACGTAAGTACGCCGGTTTTTATGCCTGTCGGCACGTTTGGCTCCGTCCGTTCGGTTACTCCGGATGAGCTTATTAGTGCTGGGGTCAACATACTACTAGGCAACGCATATCATCTATACTTACGCCCTGGAGCTAAGCGAATACGCGACCTCGGTGGGCTGCACGCGTTTATGGGGTGGGACGGGCCGATCCTTAC
The DNA here is from genome assembly GCA_009693005.1 of Dehalococcoidia bacterium. Classification (GTDB taxonomy): domain Bacteria; phylum Chloroflexota; class Dehalococcoidia; order SHYD01; family SHYC01; genus SHYC01. The sequence continues at coordinate 7,134 of SHYC01000087.1, forward strand.
CGATAGCGGCGGCTACCAGGTGTTTAGCCTGGCTTCCCTGGCAAAAGTGCAGGAGGACGGGGTATCTTTCCGCTCACACATCGACGGCAGGCTGCACTTTCTTACTCCTCAGAGTGTGATAGAGGTACAGCAGGACTTGGGGTCCGACATAATGATGCCCTTGGACCACTGTCTGCCGTATGGCGCTGATGAAGGCGCCCTAAGGGATGCCCTGGACCGTACTAATCGCTGGGCGGAGATAAGCGCACGGGCCGCTGAAGGGAAGAAAAGCGAAGTCTTCGGAATAGTCCAGGGTGGTATGAACGAAGGCCTGCGTAAAGAATCTGCCAGGTTTATGTCATCTCTTGACCTTCCCGGCTATGCTATTGGCGGCCTCAGCGTTGGCGAGCCAAAGGAGACGACCTGGGCTATGCTGGAAGCGGTAGTTGGTGAGCTTCCTGTAGACAGGCCGCGTTACTTGATGGGCGTGGGCTCGCCGGAAGACCTGGTGGAGGCTGTGAGTAGAGGAGTCGACATGTTTGATTGCGCCTTACCCACCCGAGTGGCTCGTAACGGCGGTCTTTATACAAAGACAGGGCGTCTGAATGTAAATAACGCCAGATTTAAGGAATATGTCGGGCCGGCCGAGGAGGGATGTGACTGCTATTTCTGTATCACCTTCTCCATGGCTTACCTCCATCACCTGTTTAACTGTAATGAGCTGTTAGGGTACAGGCTGGCCACGCTGCATAACCTTCGCTACTTCATGAAATTGATGTCGGAAGTGCGAGACGCTATAAACAAAGGCAGTTTTAGTGACTTCAAGCAAGAATTTATGCATACCTACGTCCCGGTATCTGAGGAGGCGCGGTCCCAGGGTTCACGCAACGGGCGTAAGGGACGCTCCGGAGGTGAATGAGGTTGGAGTCAACTATCTCTGCCGGTGATAAAGCGCCCGACTTTTCTCTACCAAGCACACAAGGAGAGATAAACCTCTTCTCGCTCCTCGCCGGCAAGAGAGTGGTGCTTGCGTTTTATACTGAGGACAATACCCCCACCTGCTCCCGTGAGCTATCTACCTTTAAGGCCGACTACGACCTTTTTCAGGAGCTTAACGCCAATATGGGCTTGCCCCGATCTCACGGACATCTATAATAGTGGGTGAAGACCCAGAAAGGATGTCGAGATGGAATCTAGAGAGAGTAGGCATCGGCGCACGTTTACGCCGGAGTACAAGGCAGAGGTGGTTGATCTGTGTCGCAGCAGCG
>SHYC01000088.1 GCA_009693005.1 Dehalococcoidia bacterium
TGCCGCTGCTGCGACACAGATCAACCACCTCTGCCTTGTACTCCGGCGTAAACGTGCGCCGATGCCTACTCTCTCTAGATTCCATCTCGACATCCTTTCTGGGTCTTCACCCACTATTATAGATGTCCGTGAGATCGGGGCAAGCCCAGAATCTTATCAAGTATTTCTCGCCCGTCTCTGAGATGCTAGACAGCAAGCGGGATTTACACAGGTAGAGGCTGCTCGCCTGTTAGGAAAACATCAATCGTTTGTGTCAAAGTGTGAGACTGCCGAGCGAAGGGTGTACTTTGTGGAACTGCTAGCCTTATCTGAGCCTTATGGCGTAGAGCTCACCTTTTTAATCACAGACAGCTTGACCAATAAAGACACAGAGCAATACCGGAGCCGTGAAAAGCAGTGATGAATATCATCCACCCGTTCGCAACATTAACCTGCTGCGCACCCACGTTCACTTGTCCGGCCGCTTGCACCGTGACCGAAGGAGTTGACCGTCTTAGGTCCTTTAATGTCCTCGCTGCCCTAATGAACATACGCTGATACCGGTCGGCCATCTCCGCTGCCAGCCGAATCCAATCGACAGCCGAGACTGTCGGTGACGCCGACTACCACCCTCCAATATCGACTGCTCATCCCGTTTCGCCGCGTATCCGGAGACGCAACCCTAAAATGGCATCGAAGTCCGGAAGGGGATGGAGATGGCTCGGTTGTTCTGCGTCAAACTGTGCCGCCCATACCACTTCCTCACGAGTGCGGTCCTCGGCGGCTTGTTCAAAATGGCGACCAGGCGAATAAGTCCATTGGGGTTACCCCTCTACCGGCGCAATAAGCATATTTCACTTTAACTAAAATATCTGGCGGACACCCACACCCTAATCTTAATGATACTCTAATCTTGCTATCCCCCCTCTCCCCGTACTGTACCAGCTATCTTTAACCAATAGCAGCCAAATTGAACGTCGTTTATTATCTGTCACCACAACGTAAAATCCCTAGCTCCAAGCAGCGTGTAGAGGTATAATAGAACCATAAAATAACAAGCCGCTCAGCGCTTGCTTCATAAAGAAAGGAGGGAGGAAAGCGGCGAAAAAACAGCAGATCATGAGTGATTTAAGCAGTTACGAGCGGGAGTAGCTCAGTGGTAGAGCGCTTGCTTCCCAAGCAAGATGTCGCGAGTTCGAATCTCGTCTCCCGCTCCATTTTTCTTAACTATATTGGAATAATGAAATTTACCCCTTAGTAGGCGGAGAGAGGTTTAAGTGTCCGAAAGAGCGCCGCGCATCACGGGGCGGGAACTTCTAAGGGCACTCCGTAGAGGCGGATGGGAACCAGTGAGCCAAGTGGGGAGTCATATACATCTAAAGCACCATGAACATCCAGGGCGTGTTACCGTGCCTGCACATGCCACCAAGGTGCTTAAGCCAGCAACCTTCAGCAGCATTCTTGATCAGGCTGGCATAACTATCCAAGAACTACGGGAGCTATTGTAGATTTAGAGTAGATAGATGAAGCGATATACATTGCTCTTAATTCCAGATTTAGAAGATGGGGGTTATACTGTCACCGTACCGGCACTACCTGGCTGCGTCACCGAAGGTGACACCCTGGAGGAGGCACTAGCTAATGCAAGAGAGGCAATCCAGTGCCATATTGAGGGCCTAGAGGCTGATGGACTGCCTATACCTGAAGAGAATACACCGCCTTTGTTAGCAGCAGTAGAAGTATAAACACTGCGCTGTTATAGCCGCAAAGTGTAGTGGCGCTTGCTACCCAAGCAAGATGTCGCCAGTGCGAACCTCGTCTTTCTTAGACGACCATCGGCCTTGAGACGAGCTCGGCTACTGGCAATACCAGAGCGTCGGCGATCCGTTCCAGCGTTTCGAGCGATGGCTCATGCCGGCCGCTTTCCACCCTGCTGAGATTTGGCCTTTTCATTCCTGTTCGCCGCGCTAGCTCTGCTACCGATAATCCCTTAACAGTCCTTAATTCTCGCACCTTATTGCCAATTCTGAGCGCACGGTTTTCTGGAGGTTCTGCCTTCTCTCTGCCTTTGTAGTGCTCGTATTCAGGCTCGCAATGGTAGAGGACCTCGTCCCATGGTACCTCGAACCAGTTCCCGGAGGACTGCTTAGCCCTGAAATAATTCCGGCTCTTCCCGGCGGTCCATCTGACAATTTCGGATGAGTCTGCTTCAGGTAGTTCATCGGCTCGTAGCAAATATATCCTTCCATTTTTCATGTGGACAACTATTGTACGGTTGCTTTGAAAATAATCTACCTTCTCAATTTGCCTGTACGACTCCGGAGCATATCTCTCTCTCAGAAAGAATACTAAATCATCCACAGCCTCCAGTTCGCGTTCGAAAATAACGGTCTCCGGCGGCAGCGGATTCAAATTAAGGCGTTTGGAGGTTAAGAAGAGCCATAGTCTTGATTGCGCTTGTGGGTGAGAGTGAATGGGCGCAGGCCATACATCCATATCAGATACATCTGTATCTACTATAAACATATCACAATCGGCTGATTCAACCAGACCGGCAAGCTTGCTCTTTACCTGAAGCTGGTCCTGCCAGCGCTCTTTAAATCGTTCAGCTAATTTGGACCAGCCAGTTACGAGGCAGACTTTCGGTTGCTTACCTTCGTCGCGCATGTTGCTCTCAGCAGCTAGCCTCCTATCGGTTCCAAGTATCGCGGTCTTCAACTAGATATCCTAATCGTTTTAGCGCTTTTCGTAGCTTTGCTCCGACCTCAAAATCATCAAGGGGCTCTTGATTCTCTATATCCCAGCGTCCAATTTCACGCCCGTCCTTTTCAATATGGACGTGATAGGGTGGATGGTCTCCTTTGTAAGTAATGAAGACAAACCCACCGGAACGCTTACGGACCAAAAGATTTCTCCATCTGATACCGTGACTATAGCGTATCATACATGATACGCTATAGTCAAAATGCAGCCCGAAGAACCGAAAGGTTCCAAGAAGGCAGGTGGGATAAGAAAGGATCGAGAGCAAAAAAGCGGCTGGACAAACTCCAGCCGCTTGGTCGTTTCGGTGTTGCCGATTATCAGGCGGTTACGTGGGGTGAAAAGGCTTCTCTCGGCAGCATATCAAGAAGAATCCGCTCCAGGGCCATGGTGTGGCTGCACACCTTCCATCCGGTAAAGAAGTCGCATGAGCAATTCCACTCATCGCTTTTGAAACTCACGATATGGTCATCGTTTTCACCGCTGAAGACCACTGAAAACTCCCGGAAGGAGACCCTCTTTGGCTCCTCAGCGTACCGCTTTGCCTTCTCAATCTTGCCGATTAGACTAGCATTCACAGTCTTTCTCCTTTCATGATGGCTTAATACGATATCTCGTTATTATGCAAAAAAGCGCCAGCATAATGCTGACGCCTGTTCAAGCACCTTGGATTGAAGTTAGTATCTTACCCTGCATTCTCTTCCACCCTTAGAAATATTGTATGATAGCAATAGCTCTTAGTCAATTGCTTTTTGATCTGCCCGACCCCAAAAAGACTGCTATTATCGAAGAAGCTTAAGAGTTTTACTCCTTGTGCGAAAATTTCCTTGCTTGAATAAGAAAACGAATGACATCTGATCGAGTTACTAAGGTCCCCTTCTGGGGACATGTCGGACGGACACCCCCCAAGCCCATCGCCAAATGGAATTCTGCTTCCTTGTCGCATTCGTCATGTCGAATGCGTCCGCGGGATGTACCTGGGATCGGGCGGCGTTAAGTTGTATTACGCTTTAGGCGTCTGGGTATACAAACACCGCTGGCAAGTGATCTTTGCCTGGGCTCTCATCATAGCGTTTAGCATGCCCTTCGCGCCAAGAGTCGGCGAGGTCCTGAAGGCGGGTGGCTTTTCCACCGGCCGCAGTGAAGGGTCCAGAGCGGTCAGGCTGCTTCAGGAGAAGCTGGGTTTTCCTCTTACGACGGTAACAGTCCTCTTTTCAAGTCCGGACCTCACGGTAGACAGCCCAGCCTATCAGGGCGCGATGAACTCGATTCTCTCTTCCTTACAACAATATCCACACGTGACCCAGGTCCTTTCTTATCAGAGTACAGGGAACCGTCGGCTGGTGTCCGCGGACAGGCATACCACCTATGCAATTATTGGATTTGACCTTGGGACCGCAGCCGTGCAGCGCATTGTTCCTGAGTTGAACGAGCTGGTTCATTCCAATAGACAGAGTTCCAGTGACAGTATTACGACGTGGATAACCGGTGGGCCTGCCGCCTACTCCGATATAGAGTTAGTGAGCCATCAGGACCTTAAACGGGCGGAGTTGGTTTCCTTTCCTCTGGCTCTCATCGCACTCATGCTGGTGTTTGGGACCGTGGTGTCGGGTCTAGTGCCGGCTCTTATCGGTGGCGCGAGCGTCCTCGCGGCTTTGGCTGCTATTTTCTTGTTGGGCCACTATATGGAAATGTCTATCTTTGTCATGAACGTCACAACAATGCTGGGCCTTGGCATCGGCATAGACTACTCTTTGATAATGGTCAGCCGCTTTAGAGAAGAGCTTTTGCAGCACGACGTGGAAGAGAGCGTAGCCAGGACCGTTGCATCAGCCGGAAAAGCGGTGCTTTTCTCCGGTATTACGGTATTTCTCGGTCTTACCGGTCTTCTCGTGTTTCAGTTCATCACCCTCCGTTCTATGGGGGTGGGCGGTGCAATCGTCGTCATAACCTCTGTGCTGGCGGCGCTGACGCTGCTGCCGGCCGCGCTTGGCGTCTTGGGACATAGAATCGATTCCCTTCCGGTGCGATGGGGCATGCGGAGGGCCCGCGGACAAGGCGGACAGCCAATCTCCAATCTCGACACGCTTGGGGAATACCCTCACTCTAGCCCTCCCGCCGACCCTACTCAGGACAGGCTCCCAAGGGGAGAGGGAACAGCCTTTCGCCTTGCTGAGTCCCCCAAGCAGCCAGAACTAGGCATTTGGTCTATACTTGCCAGCTGGGTCACGAGGAGGCCGTGGCAGGTATTTACCGCAACCCTGCTGTTCCTTCTCCTGCTTGGCTCCCCGTTCCTAAGGGTGAGGATGGGCGCTCCGGATATAACCACGCTTCCTAACAGGGTATCCTCCAGGCAGGGATATGACATCATGGTAAATACTTTCGGGATTGGCCAGGTGTCCCCAATCTTCGTGGTGCTAGAAGCCGGGGACAGCATCTTCGCGCGGGATAACGTGGGCGCGGTCTACGATTTCGTGAAGAGCATGGAGAAAAAGCCGGGGGTTACAAGAGTGGAAAGCATGGTGAGCTACGCTCCCGACATCGGGCGCGGGCAGTACCAGCTCCTTTACAGGGACCCGGGCGCGATCCCTTTCCCCGAGCTGCAGAAAAGCCTGAGCCCTATGGCCGGCGAGAACCTCGCAGTCATAAACATCGTCACCAATTACAACCCGGTGTCTGAAGAGGCGAAGGCGCTGGCCCGTGAGATACGCAGCCAGGGGCCGCCGGACGGTATGAACATGTATGTCGGAGGCGCGGCTGCAGAGCTGATGGACCTGGTTAACGAGCTGTACTCCACCTTCCCAAAGGCGCTGCTCCTGATCATGGTTACTACCTACATAGCGCTTCTCGTGCTCTTTGGCTCCGTTGTAATCCCGCTCAAGGCAGTGATAATGGATACCCTGAGCATCCTCGCCAGCTACGGAGCGCTGGTGCTCATCTTTCAGGATGGACACTTCAGCGGGCTGCTGCACTTCAATCCGGCCGGCCATGTAGATGCGACAGTGCCTATCGTGATGTTCTGCATCCTCTTTGGCCTTAGTATGGACTACGAGGTGTTCATGCTTTCACGAATCAAAGAGGAGTATGAGGCCACCGGAGACAACACCCTGAGCATAAGCAGAGGGCTTGAGCGCACCGGAGGAATCGTGACCAGCGCCGCGATGATAATTTTGCTGGTCTCCGGCGCCTTCGCCATGGCCGATATCATAGTGATAAAGGCCCTCGGGGTCGGCATCGCCCTGGCGATCCTGCTGGACGCCACCATAGTGCGCGCCCTACTCGTCCCCGCCACGATGCAGCTCTTGGGCGATCTCAACTGGTGGGCGCCTACGTTTTTGAAAAGGGGGTCTCATCCTAAAAAGCCAAGCTAAATGAGTAACTCTGGACGTTCAATGCCATTGCGAGGCCATGGTAGCAGTTCCTCTTAGCCCTTCAGTTTAGTAATCGTGGGGTGTGATACAATACACAGGGGCAGCGATAACCGCCCTGCACTTATCTTGAAATCAAGTGGACACGATGACCATGCAAGAACCAAAGCGTATACCATTTGATGAATTTGCCCATCACCTCGATGAAATCTTTGATGACTTAGCGCAGAGCCAGGGCGCTATTCTGGTGGAGAAGGAAGGTCGGCTCTATCGACTGGAGAAAGATTACCTTCATGAACCTGAGGATATGTGGGCGGGTTACGACCCGGATAAGGTCAGGCAGGCTTTGCGAGAGAGCGCTGGCACCCTGAAACATATCGATCATGAGGCACTGAAACGTGACATCCAGGAACAACGAGCACAGGATAGCCACGGCCGGCCAGCGTAGCCAATGCTCTACCTTATCGATTCTAACCTGGTGATTGACTACCTGGCAGATAGTCCTCATATTCCCGCACTTCTCGACCAGTTGGCCGTATAGGGTATCGCCATCAGCATTATCACCTACATGTAAGTCTACCAGGGCGTGCTGCGTGAACCAGACCCCGATGCCGCTGCCGCCAAGCTCCAAGTATTCTTGGATACGGTGCCGGTCCTCCCCTTCTCTGCTGAAACAGCGCGTCGCTGCGCCTCTCTTCGTGAGACCCTGCGCCGGCAAGGCAAGCAGCCAAACCGCCGCGCCCTCGACTTACTGATTGCTGCCACTGCCTTGGAACATGATCTCATTATGGTCACCGCCAACACTCAAGACTATGACGATATCCCAGGACTCCAGCTCTACTACTCCAGCTAAGACGGATCGCTCTCCCCTGACGATTCTCTTCTTCTGATCAACCCTTCAGTTGTATATAAAAATGCGGTTCGACAGCTAAATCCATGCGCGTTATACTAAATACGAAATTCGTTGTGCGGACTGCGACTATGGGTATGGTAAAAGTTTCCAAGAAAGGGTGGGCGGTAATCCCCCACGATATCCGGGAGCGATACAACATCCAGCCGGGTGAGCAAGTACAGGTGGTAGACTATGGCGGCTATATCGCCATCGTCCCTGCGCCCGAGAATCCGCTGCGCATGGCCCGAGGCTTGCTAAAGGGCGGTTCCTCCCTGACCCAAGCGCTCTTAGAGGACCGGCGACAAGAGCGCTAGCGGGAAGAGCGAAGGTGTATTGCCAGTTCGCCTTAGGCTAGTCCCCGCATTTATCGCTTCACAATTACCCGCCTGGTCGTAGTAGTACTGTCGCATAACCCCCAAACCCCCAAAGGGGGTTCAAGGTATCCTTTCAGATATAGTATTGGGGGGACACCCCCCAAACCCCCTGCCAAAGGGACTCCGTCCCTCTGCACTCCCGTTGAAGGGTGTCGGCCACATCTGGATGATCCTGTTGTCGGGATGGGAGGCAAAGGGCTGCTCCCATCGCACTCCCCTTGGAGTGAGTAATCCAGGACCATGGTTCGGTTGACATTTCCACCAGATGAAGGCTATTCTGTTGCTGATCATACGCGATTGATCCTTTGATATATTTGCAACATTGGGATGGAGGGCCATTATGACAAGCGAGCGGGCGCAGCGCCGGATAGAGCGCTTCCTGGACGAAGCTGACGAAGCTATGTCGCAGTCCGACTGGACTGCCGTTAAAGACCGCGCCCGCAACGTCCTGGCCCTCGACCCGGAGAACCCTGACGGGCTGACCTACATGGCCGCGGCCGAGCGGGTGCTGGGCGCTCCCGAGCCAGCCACACCCTCAGACGCCCCGGCCCGCGATCCGGACCAGACCCAGCCGCAGGGAGCTGCGCGGGCAATGCCCGTATCCTTCGTCAACGGACGTTACGTGGTAAAGCGATTTCTTGGCGAGGGCGGCAAGAAGATTGTCTACGAGACTAACGACAACGTACTGGACCGCGACGTTGCCTACGCCGAAATAAAGACCGATGGCCTGGACGAGGTCGGCCGCGAGCGCATCAAGCGTGAGGGGCAGACCCTGGGTAGACTCGGCTCTCATCCCAATATCGTCTCGGTCCACGATCTGGGTGAGGAGAAC
>SHYC01000089.1 GCA_009693005.1 Dehalococcoidia bacterium
CGGCAGCATTGTTGTAATAGTGGTTTTACCTTAAGCCAGCATGAGGCGGCGACCCTTTGGCTCCGGCACCGGATCACCAAACTCCTTGGCTGTATCGATCCAGAGTTCAATGGCTTCCTTCACATTAGTTAAAGCTGCTTCATGAGTATCCCCATGAGCCATACATCCGGGTAGTTCCGGCACTTCGGCAATAAAGACTTGGTCTTCGTTGCTCCAGTAGAGAATAATCTCGTATTTTGTCATTATTCAGTTTCTCCTAAGCTGTATTTTGAGAGAATATTGCTCACTTGACGTACTTGATAGGATTTAGCGTTGCGCCCATCTCTTTGTGGGTTGATTCTCTCTTCGATTCCCTGTTTTCTAAAAATATGATGGCTGCCACGTGTTCGCTCCTCGAACCCCATGTGTTTCAACAACTGACACAAATCATCAAACGAGATGCTTGTGTCTGAGGCTCCTCTTAATATTCGAAGCAAAAGCCGATCGTACTTTGCCATTGAGAACTCTAACCATGGGATACTTCACAGTTTATCAAAGAACAGCGGCGTAGAGTTTACCTCTACCGCGGCTCTACAAGCTCGAAGGGGTTGCCGTATAGGTCGCGGAAGCCGGCGGCGATTCCCCAGGGGAGCTCTTCGGGTGGACTGGTGAATATTACGCCGCGTTCGGTTAGCTCCTGAAAGGTCTTTCGACAGTCGTCGGCTTCGAATCCCCACATCGCGTTGCGTCCGATTCGTCCTTCTTCTCTTTCATTCTGCGCTTTGTGCAGCACGATCTCTAGCTCCTCCTGTCCCTCCGGCGCTACTGTCAGCCAGCGATATTCATGCGTGGGGTCTGTACGGTCATCCACCTTCCTAAATCCAAGCACTCTTGTATACCAGTCTAGCGCCTCGTCCTGGTCCCATACGATGACTGTCACGTGCGCTAATTTACGGATGGCCATCTATTTCTCCTTTGGAATGATGGGAGCCTGTCTTAACATTGAGTGTAGAAAGCATGAATTATCCCAATTATACCTTGTTTGGCACAGTTAGGCAGAGGCTTATCCGATCAGAACGATTAGTTAACTGTTACTTCTGTATGTTGGCAACAGACCTGAATAGTTGGTATGCTGGCTTATGGCCGTGCTAGGACAATGCTTTCATAGTGCGGCCTTTATTTGTAGGTAAACCAGGAAGATATCTAAAGGTCTTTTGTCATGCCGGAAGTTACCAGCATCATCAAGGATATATTCATAATCTATGCAGCAGCCAAGCTGGCAGGGGAGATATTCGAGAGGCTGCGCCAGCCGGCCGTCGTCGGGGAGTTATTAGTTGGCGTATTGATTGGTCCTTATGCCTTAGGTCTGGTGGGCGTGCCGAGCGAACCTCTGACGCAGCTTTTCCATAACGACACAGCCACAGCCAAAGAAGCGCTCCATATCGTATACGAAGTCTTGGCTCAGGTCGGCGTTATAGTGCTGCTTTTCTTTGTTGGTCTGGAGACTCGGATCAGTGAAATCGCCACCGTTGGCGCTCGTGCCCTTGCGGTAGGAGTTGTCGGTGTTGCCTTTCCCTTTGTCCTTGGCTTCGGGATGGCCTCAGTGGTCTTTAACGATAATCTCCTGGCGGCATTTCTTGGCACTGCGATGGTGGCTACCAGCGTTGGTATAACCGCTCGCGTGCTAAGGGACATGGGAGTGATCGCCGGCAGGGAGGCCAGGATCATGCTTGGGGCAGCTATGATAGATGATATTCTGGGGCTGATCATCTTATCCATAATTAGCGGAATCGGAGTTGGTGAGGCTAACCCGGTCCAAATAATAACTGTGATGGCTTCGGCCATTGCTTTCACTGCCATTGCAACTCTGATTGGCACTAGGATAGTTAAACGGTACAGCCTTCATATGGACAGGCTCCGGACCAGCAACGCGCCCTTTGCACTGGCGGTTATTTGTATGTTCGGGCTGGCGGCCCTGGCTAGCTATATTGGCCTGGCTGCTATTATTGGCGCTTTCTTCGCCGGCATGATGTTGGCTGAGGCTGAGGACCACTACGAGTTGGAGACCAAGGTATTGCCGGTGTATGAGCTCATGACGCCATTCTTCTTTGTGGTAATGGGTATGAATGTAGACCCCATGCTGTTCACAGACTTGAACATCCTGGGCCTGTCGATGGCTATTATCATCCTTGCTATACTTGGTAAAGTGCTGGGGTGTGGTCTTGCATCATGGGGCCTTGGAGCGCGGTCTATGGCAATTATTGGATTCGGGATGTCGCCAAGAGGAGAGGTGGGGTTAATAGTTGCCGGACTTGGCAGGTCGTTGGGCGTTATTCCAGAATCACTCCTCTCCGCTGTGGTCATGATGAGTATTGTAACAACGGTTATTGCGCCGCCAGTCCTAAGGTTGTTGTACAGCGGCGTAAAATCCGTGGAGGCAAAACGCTCCTCTCTTCTCGGCCGGGCTTGACGTTTACTAGATCAGAACTCGTAGCTCATAGTGAATCACCCTTAAGTAATAGGAGGATAATCGAATAGATGGAATTAACTCTACTCTTTTTAGTTGGCAGCATGGCACTGATCCTTCTTGCCGCCGAGCTTTTTACTAACAGCGTCGAATGGCTCGGCGAGAAGCTGGGCCTGGGTGAGGGAGCGGTAGGAAGCATCCTGGCTGCTGTTGGCACCGCTATGCCGGAGACCATGATCCCAATAATCGCGATCTTTTTTGCTGCCGGCGATGCCGGCCATGAGGTAGGTATCGGCGCGATACTTGGCGCTCCATTCATGCTTTCTACTGCGGCCTTTTCTGTAACCGGACTGGCGATACTCGTGTTCTCCCGCACTAATGGCAGGAGTACCGACCTTGTGGTAAACCGTCGGATACTGGGAAGAGACATGGGCTATTTCATGGCTGTATACAGTCTTGCTCTGTTAGCGGCGTTTATTCCAATCCCATTTGTAAAGATCGGCATAGCCCTCCTGTTAATTGGACTGTATGGACTGTATGTGATGAGGACGATGGCGGACGTCTCTCCCTTAACAGGTGGTATTGAGCATCTGCACTTTCTAAGGAACAGTGCTGATCCCCCTTTAGCTATGATTCTTGTTCAGTTTGTTTTTGCGCTTGGACTGATGATTGCAGGAGGCTGGGTATTTGTGGGAAACCTGGAGATAGTAGCCCACGCGCTTGGAGTGCCAGTCTTGATTCTCTCCCTGATTTTGGCGCCGCTCGCTACTGAGCTTCCTGAGAAGTTCAACAGCGTGCTATGGGTGCGCAAGGGTAAAGATACTTTAGCTATGGGAAATATTACCGGAGCTATGGTCTTCCAGAGCTGCATACCGGTGGCTATTGGCATAGCCTTCACACCCTGGCAGTTGGACGATCCCGCTAAAGTGTCCGCTGTAGTTGCTTTGCTCTCTACCGGGATTGTCATGACCAGGATGACAAGAGGGGATTCTCTAAACGCCAGTATCCTGGCTTCTGCCGGTCTGTTCTATCTGGCTTATGTCGGCTATGTTGTCTACATGCTGCAAAGCGGCTTGGCCTAGGTGCGGTGCCGGGCAGCCCTTCGTCTCTGGCTTCTTGGTGGGGTTGAGGGAGTGTTAGACGTTACCATGACCAGGGCCCAAATAGCGCAGACTATCATTCCCGCAACTCCTATGAGCTGCGCCATGCCAAGGTTAAAGAGGACGAGGTTGTCCTTGCGAAAGAAGCCGACCGTCAGCCGACCCAACGAATATAGGAAGATATATAAGAGGTAGATCATCCCCGGTCGTGGAAGCCGCCCCCTCAAGAGCAGTAGCAGCCCTACAACCGCAAAGTTGTATATCATCTCGTAGCCCACGGCAGGATGCACCTTGACGTCTAACTCCCCCAGAGTGTTGGGGTGAGTGTAGACGATTCCCCAGGGTAGGTCGGTGGGAGCGCCATGGTGTTCGCCGTTAATTATGTCCCCGATCCTTCCGATTCCCTGGCCAAGGCTGAAGCCGGGTCCTGCCGCGTCCGCCACGGTAGGTACATGTATTCCGTACCGCTTAGCGCCAAAGTAGGCAGCAAGAGTGCCTCCCAGCGTCGCTCCGAATACTGAAATGCCTCCCTCGTTGATAGCAAATACCGATAGTGGTGATGGCAGGAAGAGGTATATGTTCTCTATGACAAAGAGGAGCCTTGCGCCGACGATGCCGCCGATGATTCCCCAAAGCGCAGCGGAGTAGTACTGGTCGTCAGTGATGGATGTGTCTCTAAGAAGGCGCGCAGCGAAGAGCACGCCTAAAAGCACCCCCAGGGCGCTAAATAGCCCGTGCCAGGAAAGGGTGACAAAGCCAATCGTGAAGATGTTTGGGTCTATGTTTATGGTCATAAGCGAAAGCGGTTACGAGGACTTACAAGAATAATGGCAAAGGGGGAGCTTCGTGTGTAGACTCAGAGTATCGACGTCCCCTAAAATAGTTGCGGGCAGACGTGCAAGTCTGCCCTAAGATGTTTGTTACGCACTTCTAACTACAGTTTCACCTGCTTTACCGAGGATATTTGGTGGATGCTCATTATCTGCTGCCGTTCCGACTCCTGTATAGGCTCATCCAACCCGAGGACCATCAGCGCCTTGCCTCTTGGATTATTCCTACCGACCTGCATAAACGCGATATTTATATCTGCCTTTCCCAGGATCGTGCCTATCGCTCCGATAATCCCAGGGGTGTCCTGGTTTTCGCACAGAAGCAGGTAGCTGCTTGATGGCACTATGTCTAGCCAGTAGTCGTCGACCCTTACAATATGTATCTCGCCGCGCATCGTAGTCCCGGCAACCTCTGTAGTGGAGTCTGAAGCCTGCAGCTCTACGGTGATAAGGTTTTGGTAATTCTCCTGGATCGGGCCCTTCTGCTCGATGACCTTTAACCCCCGATTGGCCGCCACGATATTGGCGTTGACCAGCGTGACCCTCTCCTCTATAACGTTCTCCAGCATGCCTCCGATTACGCCGGCCTTGATTGCCGATACGTCGTAATTGGATATCTCGCCCTCGTATTTGATACTTACGGTGTCAAGCTGGCCGTCCACCAACTGGGCCGCGACCCGTCCTAATACGCCGGCCACCGGTATCAAAGGAGATATGATGGCGGCGGTCTCGGGTGTGAACAGCGGGGCGTTGACCGCATACCTGGCTGGGTGCCCCTCCAGAACTGACATTATGTCTACAGCCACGTCTATGGCTACGTTAGTTTGAGCTTCGGTAGTAGAGGCTCCTAAATGTGGCGTAACTATGATGTTGTCTACGTTAAGAATAGGACTGTCCGGAGGCAGCGGCTCTTGTGCGAAGACGTCTAACGCAGCGCCTGCCAGCTTGCCTTCCGACACCGCCTTGATCAGAGCGCTCTCATCTATAATTCCGCCTCTCGCCGCGTTTATTAGCCTGGCGGTAGGCTTCATCATAGCCAGCTCTTTCTCTCCGATCAGGTATTGAGTGCCCTGAGTCAATGGTGTGTGCACAGAAATAAAGTCTGATTCTCTTATCAGAGTGTCCATGCTGACAAGCTCTACCCCTATATGTCGAGCCAGCTCCAGAGATACGAAGGGGTCATAGCCGATGATCCTCATCTCCATGGCCTCCGCCCTTCGTGCCAGTTCCGAGCCTACCCTTCCTACGCCTATGATACCAAGAGTCTTGTTGCGCAGCTCTATTCCAACGTAGGCGCTCCGGTTCCACTTTCCACTTTTTAGGGTCGCATGAGCCTGAGGAATGTTGCGTGCCAGAGCCAGCATGAGTCCAAAAGCTAGCTCAGCGGCAGAGATGGTGTTGCCGGTGGGAGCATTTACCACCATTACGCCGTGCCGTGTCGCGGCATCCACGTCTATATTGTCTACCCCAACCCCTGCACGGCCAACAACCTTAAGGCTGCGTCCAGCCTGTATAACCTCCTCTGTTACCTTTGTCTCGCTGCGTACGATGAGAGCATCGTACTCTCCTATGCATGATAAAAGGTCCTCCCTGCTTATTCCCAGGCGGACGTCTAATTGTACACTTTTCTTGAGGAGCTCTATGCCCTCAGCAGCAATCGGATCGGTTACGAGGACTTTCATTTAACCTCCTGCGCGGTTTGGGGTGCTAAGCCGCCGGTAAAACCGACCTTAGGCAGGGACTCACGAATTGCTGCCAGCACCTGCGAGATATCCTCTTCGGTCACGTGACCCAGGTGTCCAACACGGAAGATCTTACCCGTCAGAGACCCCTGGCCTCCGGCTAACTCAACGTTATGCTCATCACGGATAGTCTTAATGAGGGTTCCGGCATTTATCCCTTCCGGTACTGTGACCGCGGTGACCGTGTTGGACGCGTGGGACGCGTCTGCAAAAGGGGAAAGTCCCAGCGCCTTAATTCCTTCCCTGGTCATCCGGCCAATTCGTTCTTGTCGGGCGTAAATATTGGCCATGCCTTCCTGTTTCATCAGCCGCAAGGCGACCTGCAGGGAGGCAAATATGGACACCGCGGGAGTCCAGGGCGTCTCGTTGTGCTCCAGCGACCTTTTTGTCTGTGTAAAGTCCCAATAGTAGCGTGGCATTTTCGCGTGCTTGTGGGCTTCCCAAGCCCTCTCGCTCACGCTAACCATGGCCAGACCCGGCGGGCACATCCAACCCTTCTGGGACCCCGACATTACAATATCGCATCCCCATTCGTCTACGGGGAAGGGTATGGAGCTCATGCTGCTTATAGCGTCAACGATGATCAGCTTGTCGAGCTCTTTGGCTACCCTGCTTATCGCCTTCATGTCGTTGGTTACACCGGTGGAAGTTTCGTTATGGGTAACCAGAAGCGCTCTGATTTCTGAATCCTTGGAAAGCGCCTCGCGGATTGCTTCAGGGTCTGCGGCGCTTCCCTGACGGAAATCCTGCTTGATAACCTGAGCGCCAAACGCCTGAGCTATTGCCGCGAGTCTATCTCCGAATGCGCCGATACTCACGCACAATACCTTATCTCCGGGAGAAAGCGTATTGACGACGGCGGCCTCCATGACCCCGGTCCCGGACGCTGTCAGGACGAGTAAATCATTCTTAGTCTGGAACACTTCCTTGAGGTTCGCGGTTACCTCTTCCATAATGGCGGCAAATTCCGGACCGCGGTGATTGATCATAGGGGCTGCGCCTGCTTGCAGCACTTCATCCGGGCAAGGTGTTGGACCAGGGACTCGTAAATTCACGAATAGGCTCCTTTGGTATTTCTTTCACAAATATAGCCCGAATCTTCCGGCTGGTCAAGGCGAGACGCTGACGCTAAACGGGCGAGCTCATTATTCGAGTCACCACCAGTCATACCAAGGTTGTTGAAGCCACTTGGCGCGTTTGTAGCTGCTGGTGAAGCTGTCGCGATCAAAGCGGTGGAAGGCTCTATAGAGCAATGAGTAGCTGGCCCAGGTACGAACGTTGTTAAACACCTGGTCGAAGGTGAGATGCGCCAGATAGGAGAAGAAAGCCGTCCTGGACGCAAAATAGTACAGCAGCGGCAGGAACTCCCAGCCGTGCAGCGGCACAACATAATGTTTGGTGGCCGGGTCGCGTTTGGCCCAGGCCCAGTCAACTACGTGGTCCAAATCTACCAGAACGCCGAAGACAAGGGCGGATACGACGGTACGGCGGGAAGGGCGCTTCGAGGTTAAGAGCCAGACTCCGGCCATAGTGGCAATTGCGTGAACTCGCGGCCTGGGCAAACTGGCCCTCCGAATAAAGATTTCAATAAACTAATGCGCTACAGCTTCAAACCCGGCCCACACACATATCAAATATATCATTAAGCAGGCGAAGAATTAGATATTAATTTAGGAGTGGCTGCAACCTCACCCTCTGCGAGAGGGATAGGTTGAGGATAATCGCCTACGCCTTCAATATCCCCTTGTGCCGCAGCGCCCGCTCTAGCGCAGGCTGCATCTTCATCGCCTGGAACTCGGCGATGGCGAAGTCCAGGTGCTCTATGGCCTCTTTGTGTACGGCATCCCCCGCAGGGGCAGATTTAAAACCTGCCCCTACATCCTCCGCCTCCTCCAGCAGCAGC
The DNA here is from genome assembly GCA_009693005.1 of Dehalococcoidia bacterium. Classification (GTDB taxonomy): domain Bacteria; phylum Chloroflexota; class Dehalococcoidia; order SHYD01; family SHYC01; genus SHYC01. The sequence goes on from SHYC01000089.1 coordinate 8,022, forward strand.
TCTGCCAACTGTAGATGCGTGAGCGCGGCCTCGGGCCGAAAGCGGATTTTCGCGCACGCCTCCAGCGCCTGCTGGTAGTATGCTTTGGCCTTCTCCCTGTCCCCCAGCAGCACCGCGGCCGCACCGAGGTGACGGGCGACAGAGGTGTTAGGGAATGATTGGCCGTGGCCGAAAGACA
>SHYC01000090.1 GCA_009693005.1 Dehalococcoidia bacterium
GGAAAGGCTGTGGCAGTCCCCGTTGCTAGACCCTGAGACTAAACGAAAGGAGGTAGCCAGCGCCGCTCGGTAACATTCCTATATGAGTGAACTACTTCCCCCTCGGTAACATTCCTATATGAGTTGACACGGCGTGGCACGTGATTTTATAAAGCCACTTGCTAGGATTCCCAACAACCCCTTGTTGGTTGTGAAGTGCAATACCTCGGTTATCCCACGTCGCATGATATGTTCCTCGATTGGCGTAGTCATTGACTAGCCCAATTCGTAGGTGCTTCGATCTATGTAAGCTATTAGTGCTGAGGCTTCGTCTTCCTTGTAGCCCAACATAACACTCTGTCGCGCACGCCCTGCCGCCATCGCCAGAAGCCTCCTATACTGTTCCATTTGAGAATCGCCTTCACCTTCGCCGTGGGGGGTAAGTTCTTCATTTAGACCGACAACGAATACGTGGTCAAATTCTAGACCCTTGGCAGATGCCATCGTACTGAGCGCTACTTCCGCATCGTCTTTAGGCCAGTCGTGTTCTCTGGTAAGTTCGATGAACGGTATTCTGGCCCGGCCAAGTCGCGTTCGAACTCCATTGAACCATCCACCGCCCCGAGCATGGAGAATCGCCGCCGACTGATTAATGGAACGAACTTGTTTAAGCTTTTCTACAACATAATCCATTTGCCGACCGAAACGCCCCGGGACCAAGATGGGAGGAGGACCTTCTCGATTGATATTGTCAGGAGATGGTATGATCCCATCGGCAGTCATCTCTAACCCAGCGAGTAGCGAGCGGCAAAATGCGACTATCTGCTTTGTGTTACGGTGGTTTTCCATCAACAAGTAAGAACTATGAGGATCCAGTCGTACCCCAACCTCGGCCCAAGTAAAGCCACGAGGATAAATACGCTGAGCAGCATCCATCACTAAGGTGATAGTCGCGTCATCATCGGCATGGTTTAGGACTGCACGCATCTGATTTGCCGAAAACTCCTGAGTCTCGTCCACAATAATGATGTGATATGGCGCGTGGCGCCGCTCCCTGGACAACTGAACTGCCATGTCATTCCAATCTACAACATTTCTACGAGCTTTGATTGCCTGATATGGGCCGATCACCTCGCTGATTATCCGCCTACGAAGGGCGGAGTCGACACTAGGTGAAGCACCCCTACCCTCACGACGAACAGTGATATAGTCATCTATCTTGTCCGGCTGAAACCTACCTAGAACGTAATCAACCTCGTCAGATAGAAAAATCGGATCTAGGCCTATGGCAAACCCCTCCTTCTGCACGAGCCGCGTTCGATCGTCGTCTGCTAAACGACTGTGCGAAGTTGCGAGTTCACTTGACCATTGACCAAAGGTTCTGATCTCTACCACCGCGCCGGCTTTCCCGGCTTGGTCGGCCGCGAGTTCCGCTATGTAGCCTCGGAGAGTCCGATTGAAGGTCAAGACTAGCACACGGATCGGAGGGGCAACATGACGATCGTTAACTCGTTGGCTCCAATATGCCATGAGAAACTTCAGCCGTAGCAAAGCCGTGGAAGTCTTACCGCTTCCTGCCGCGCCCCGTATCAACGTAATCCACGGCCGAATATCGTTAATTACGATTAGCTGTTCTGACGTGGGTTTAACGGCTTTCAGAACTTTCATTCAGCACCATATGAAACTAATGTTCGCGATGGGTATGCCCTTTCCGAACAAGACCTCGCATCTCTTTTAACCACAAATCCCACTTCGCTTATATTAGGGTATAATATGCCAAACGTCTAGTTCGAAGGGCCGTTTGGAAGAGGAGCGGTTAACCTCACTCGCTGGGAGGCGGCGGCCTCCAGAGGGTGTTTTTTGTCTTTCAGACAGCACGAGGTGGAACGTGCTGGCAATATTGACATATAGGCCATAACTCGCGGTACTATGAGATCAGTTAGACTTTTCGCTGCAAGTATATTGGGCCTTGTCGCGTAACGCCCTGTTCCTCGGCAAGTCCTATTTTTTGCACTCTTTTATCTTCTATGGACAGCATTCTTTGGCAGTGCAGTAAGCTAAGAATAACAAGATGTAACTATGGAATTCCACATCTCTCGTAGGGCTAGAGACCGCTATCAGTTTGATGAGGTGATGTTCTCATTAAACGAGAACGTTAGCTTTGCCAATTTCCGCTCCGTTCGAGAATTCGCCCAGAGGATGAACGAGAAGCGGGACCTGGTCGATTTCCCTGAGCTGGCCGTTAAGGCCGGTCAGCTTAACGCGATGGGTGCTATCGACGAGATCTTGCGTTACGTCGCGGCGCTGTATCGTGAGGATTTTGACCACACTCTCATAGGAGAGGCGTTGGACTGGCTTACGGAAAGTCTAGGCCGGGAAAACATTGATCGGACTTTACTGCAATTTGCCCGTGAATTCCCATCCTCTAATGCTTACAGAAACCATCTTGATCCCGAAGCGTATCTAAAAGGGGAGACCGCTGGTGTGCCAAACCGCCAGATCGTCGTGGAAGAGATGTTGATGCTTTGGCTGGCAAACACCAACCCTGCTTTTTGGCCGTACAAAGAGCTGTTTGATGACGCTGAGCTGGAACAAGAGACATCTTACCTGCAAGTAATCTCTAGCTTGCAAGGCTTCTTCCGTAATAAGCCATCCTTTGGCCCTGACAGTCAGAACTTGATAGACGTGCTGCGAGGTCCGGCTGAGGCTATGCCGTACTCCCTAGCGGGACAGCTCCAATATATCTGGGAGAGATGGGGCGCACTCCTTGGCAAGCATCTTTATCGGTTGTTGGGAGCTTTGGATTCCCTCAAAGAGGAAGAGCGAATCAGGCTGATGGCGGGGCCGGGTCCAGCGAGAGTTTATGATTTCTCCAAATTGGAGATAGGCTCCGAGAACTTCAGCCCTGACCGTGAATGGATGCCAAGGGTAGTTTTAATGGCCAAGAGCAGCTACGTGTGGCTTGACCAGCTATCCAAGAAATACGAAAGGCAGATCACAAGGTTAGACCAGGTCCCCGATGAGGAGCTTGATATTCTGTCCAGGTGGGGGCTTTCGGGCCTGTGGCTGATAGGGGTATGGGAACGCAGCCAGGCTTCGCAGCGTATCAAGCAGCTTACTGGAAATCCGGAAGCGGCAGCCTCTGCCTATTCTTTGTTTGACTATGAGATCGCGGCGGACCTTGGCGGCGATGTCGCGTACGCCGACCTGAAGCGGAGAGCATCGGATAGAGGTATCAGGCTGGCAAGCGATATGGTGCCGAACCACATGGGGATAGAATCCAGATGGGTGATCGAGCATCCCGACTGGTTCGTCTCTGAGGACTACAGTCCTTTCCCGTCCTATAGTTTCGACGGCCCCGAGCTCTCGCGGGACGAGCGCGTAAGCTTGAAGATAGAGGACCACTACTACTCCCGCACCGATGCGGCGGTCGTGTTTAAGCGCGCCGACCGCTGGACGGGCAGCGAAAAGTATATCTACCACGGGAACGATGGCACCGGCATGCCGTGGAACGACACCGCCCAGTTGAACTACCTATTGCCGGAGGTACGGGAGGCGGTGATACAGACGATACTTGAGGTGGCACGCAGGTTCTCCATAATCCGCTTCGACGCGGCCATGACACTGACCAAAGAGCACTACCACCGGCTCTGGTTTCCGGAGCCGGGTACTGGCGGAGATATACCTTCGAGGGCTGAACACGGAATAGCAAGACCAGCGTTGGATAGCATGATGCCGCAAGAGTTCTGGCGAGAGGTGGTAGATCGTGTGGCCGAGGAAGTCCCGGACACTTTGCTGCTCGCCGAGGCCTTCTGGTTGATGGAGGGCTATTTTGTTCGTACCCTCGGCATGCATCGAGTCTATAACAGCGCCTTCATGAATATGTTGAAGAATGAAGAAAATGCCAAGTACCGCACTTCTATCAAGAACGTCCTGGAGTTCAACCCCGAGATCCTGAAGCGATTCGTTAACTTCATGAATAATCCCGACGAAGAGACCGCGATAGCTCAGTTTGGGAAAGAGGATAAATACTTCGGCGTTTGTCTGATGATGGTCACCATGCCCGGTCTGCCGATGTTTGGTCATGGACAGATCGAGGGTCTCACGGAGAGGTACGGCATGGAATACAGGCGCGCCTACAGGGACGAATATCCCGACCAGTATCTCGTTCAAAGACATGAGAGAGAGATCTTTCCTTTGCTCCACCGTCGGCACCTCTTTGCAGAGGTCAGGAACTTCCTGCTCTATGACCTCTTCACTACTGAGGGATCTGTGAACGAGAATGTCTTTGCCTATTCAAATAGAGATGGCAATGAGAGAGCGCTGGTGGCTTACAACAATAAGTTTGAGGGCGCCAGGGGATGGATACGTGTCTCCGCGGCATTTATTAGGACAGAAGGTGGCGACGGCGGGATGCTGACCCAGAGCACTCTGGGTGAGGGCCTGGACTTGCACGACGATGAAAACTACTTCTGCATCTTCCGAGACCACGTATCAAATCTTCAGTACGTCCGCAGCAATAGAGAGATGTTGGAAAAAGGTCTCTATCTGGAGTTAGGGCCGTACAAATACAAGGTGTTCCTGGATTTTTACGAGGTGCAGGATAACGAGCAACGTCATTATGCTAACCTTGCCGCATATCTAAACGGAGGAGGTGTGCCCAGCATCGAGGAGGCTTTACAAGAGACCTTCTCTCAGCCGGTCCATCAACCCTTCAAGGAGTTGGTTAATCCGGGGATGTTCCGGTGGCTGATGGATAACGTAGTCGCTGATCCTGCAACGCAGCCTAATCCCCTCGCGTTAGATGAAGTCGAAGCGAAGATGGCCCATTTGCTAAGAGAGATCAAGGGCCTTGTTGGGGTTGGGGGCGATGAGCAATCATTCGCTCGGGAGGTGCGCGACGATCTGGAGGCTATGCTGCTCCTCCCTGTTTTGGCGGACCGTCTGTGGTCAAATGGTATCCCAATTGACCCTGGCGTAAAAAAGTATTCAGCTATAGGACTGTCGTCAACTACTTTCATGTATGGCTGTCTTCTCGGTTGGTTGTTTGTGCACTCACTGGGTAAGATAGTCAATCAGGATGACTTTCAACAACAGAGCCGCAGTTGGATCGACGAGTGGCTTTTCAGAAAAGTAATCGAGGATGCCCTTCGAGGCTTGGGCCTCAACGAAGAAGAATCATCGAAGGCTATCGCGCTTATCAAGCTATTAACCGCGCATCAGGACTGGACCGGGTATCTGGCGACCGATGCGATGCCAGCGTACACAGTAGTTGACAGTCTGCTCAAGGATGACGAAGTACAAGAGTTCTTGCAGGTGAACAGGTATCAGGATGTTCTTTGGTACGGCAAAGAGAGCTTTGAACAGCTCATCTGGTGGCTGTTTACCATAGATATAGTGAAGGCCAGCTCCGAAAAGACCAGGCCGCAAAATGATACCAGGCAGCATATTACCGAATCTTATCGCCTGGTCCAGAAGCTGCACAGCGCAAGCTTGGATTCAGGATACCGGGTAAAGGAGCTTTTGACACTGCTAAAAGAGAAGTGAGATCGGCCCCGTTCTCGTCAGTGTATCAGGCGTGTATTCGGCTCTGCCTGCAGTGGGACCAAGTCGAAACGCGATTATTCAGCAGCGGGGCGCTCCCTCATGTCGGCTCCCGCATTTTCGGCACCAGTTATCATGAGGCGGGCGGAATTCTTTATAGGTAACTGTTCGCTCTTGCAGGGAAATCCTCGCAAGAGCAGTCCGGCCGCGGGAAGTGCAGAAGGGCGGCAGCCCGTTTGCCAGGGACTCCAAGGGGTGTCCCATCGGACACCTAACGTCTTTCCCCTCTCCCTGGCCGGGAAGATGGAGTACGGGGGTGATGGTCGCGGGGCAGGGCGAGTTCGCCTCCGCGAGTCTGAACAGTTACCTTTACAGCCGTGACGATACTTTGCTACACTCCATTAAGACCATTGCTTCTACGGGGGCAAATTGATGGAGTACAACGCAGGTCTGCACGCGGTAATCCGTGGGTTCGTGCAGGGAGTGAGCTTTCGGCGCTTTGTGCTGGTGAACGCACGCCGGCTTGGACTCACGGGATACGTTCTTAATCTGCCTTCAGGCAACGAAGTGGAGGTCTTGGCCAAGGGTGATAGGAGCGCGCTTCAGGAGCTCCTTAGTATGCTCAAAGACGGGTCGACAGGGTCTATCGTTGAGCACGTAGAGGTGACTTGGACTGACTATTCAACAGACTACGCAACCTTCACCGTCCGACGCTGAATTACCTTTAGCGCCCAACCTAAGTGACGGCGCTCTTGCAAGGAAGGCTTGGACCATTCTTTGGGCCTCTTTTGCCTCCTTCTGCCTTTTGGTGTTGACTTCGGCTCTGCTGGTCAAAACATATTATGATACCGCGACCATTCCTCAGGAAGCCTCAATATCCATTATTAGCGGTACGGCCCTCGTAAGGGGGGCCAGAGACCGTCAGTGGTCCAGCATGTCCTCCAATGATGTCGTTAAGACCGGGGACAGTATCATGACCAATGAGTCCTCTCAAGTCTTCGTCAGGTTATTCGACGGCAGCACTGTACAGGTGCTTACAGCCTCTGAGGTCCGCTTTAAGAGAATGTCTTTGTCTCGGAAGGACCCCGAAGAGGAGACCATCGAGCTCGAAGTCGTGAGTGGTAAGGCCCATATGGGAGTGGCCTTCCCATACCGACGCGAAAAGAAGTTCGTCTTAGACATTGGGACAGCCCAGGTATTCTTGAGCGATGGCAGCTATGCGGTGGCCGAAGATAAGGGTGCCTCGCAGCTCAGAGTTGGCCCCATGGGATATGCTAGGGTAGTTGGGGCGGAGAAGGATGCCGTTCTTCTGCCTGACCAGCGATTAAGGATCTCCAAAGATGGTGTCCTGGGCGCACCTCAGGTCTCATGGGAGGAGATAGTGTTCAATGGAGACCTCTCTCAAGGTCTTAACGGATGGCAGCAAGGCGGCGATTTATCCAGAGATGGCAAAATAAGAAGCAGCATATATTCAGTTATCGACGCCGATAAGCCGGCGGTACATTTTGTTCGCACCGGCAGCAAGAGCCAGCACGGAGAGACCTATATCTATCAGGAGATCAACCGGGATGTGTCAGACCTCAGCGAGCTGCGTCTCGCTTCGGAACTCAGGATAATTAGCCACGCCTTATCAGGTGGAGGATATATTGGCTCGGAGTATCCCGTCATCGTGAGGCTCAACTACAGGACGGCGGCGGGCGATCGTACCGCCGGCTATGGGTTCTACACCCATAATGAGGCCGGCAACAGGACCGATAACGGAGAACAGGTAACCGGTGAATACTGGATAAAGTCTGTTTATCCAGCCAATCTGATGGCCCTAGACCCACCTCCTCAGAAGATACTATCCATACAAATAGGCGCAAGTGGTTGGGACTATGAAAGCATGGTACGCGGCATTAGCCTAACAGGCAAGTAGCAAGCCACGGCGCCTACGCCGCTGCAACCGCTCCGTCCGTCATTCTGAGGGAGGCACGACCGAGGAATCTCGTTTTGTCACGCACTCCGGAGCCAGCACGACTGCGGAACGGATTCTTCGGTCGGCTGCGGGCGACCTCAAGAATGACGTTTGAGCATTACGCCTTCAGCAGCCCCTTGTGCCGCAGCGCCCGCTCTAACGCAGGCAGCATCTTCATCGCCTGGAACTCCGCGATGGCGAAGTCCAGGTGCTCTATCGCCTCTTTGTGTAGGGCGTCCGCCTCTTCCTTGCGACTTGCACCTGGCTCACTTGCCTCTTGTAACAGCAGCTCCGCAAGCTGAAGATGCGTCAGCGCGGCCTCGGGACGGAAGCCGATTTTCGCGCACGCCTCCAGCGCCTGCTGGTAGTATGCCTGGGCCTTCTGCTTATCTCCTAGCAGCGCCGCGGCTGCACCCAAGTGGCGAGCAACGGAGGTGTTGGGGAATGAATGGGCGTGGCCGAAAGACAGCAGTGATGGGATCACGGCTAGTTCTTTAGCAAGAAGGTCAGAAGCCTCGCTGTTCTTAACAAGCACGGCAATCTCAAGCAGCGCCGTCAGCATCCGAAATCGCACATGCTCCGCTTCTTCGGTGATGTGTAGTTGAGCCATGAGCTGGCTCAAGGCGCTATTTGCCTCGTCCAAACGGCCCGCGTGAGCCAACTCTAGGGCAGTAAGTGTCTGTGTACCTGGATTTAGTAGCTCGCCGCCGGC